>CAMMKE010000052.1 GCA_946497375.1 uncultured Mycoplasmatota bacterium | reverse complement strand
GCCAGCAAAAAAGAATGCTGAAAATTTACTCAGCACCCTTTAATGTCGAAGAACCAACAATGCCTTAATTTCTTATTAATTATGAAGTCTTCTGTAAGCTAAAGCTGTGCCTGCAAAACCTACAATAGTTAAACCTAGGAATAGTAATATACCATCACTAGTTTCTGGGTTTTCTTCATTACTAACTTCTTCTGTTTCATCTGTAACATCAGTTACTGGTGTTAATTCTTCAAGAACTAAATTACCATCTGCATCAGTTGTAATATTATAATCATCAGTTACATCCTCATTAACTGCTCTATCATAAATTGCATAATCACCTTTATCAGCAGCAGAGTTTAAAGTTGCATTAGTAATATTAAAACTACTAAAATCTGGATTAGTACTATCAATTTGATGTCTAATAGCAGAATTTTCTACTGATGTAAAAGTACCTCCTGTTACAGTAGCAGAACCTAAGTTATCTAAAGCAAAAGCACTTTGACTTGTGAAAGTACCACCTGTAATTGTAACAGCAGTGTTTTCATTATTTCTAATAACATCACTTCCTGCTTCAAAAGTACCTCCATTAATTGTCATAGTTGGTAAATCTGCACTTAATTCATTATACTTAATATTACCAATTAATGATGTTGTTGTTGAACCAGTTGTAAAGTTACCACCATTAATAGTAAGGTTAGCACCTTCATTTCTAACTACATAGAAATCTAATGGTGTTGTAAAATTACCACTTTCAATTATTAAAGTTCCATAATTAGTAATAGGACCATAAGTTGAAGTTTCTACTTGACTAACAGTACCAGTTTCTTCTGCACTATTATCAACTATAGTTAAAACTCCACCTTCATTTACTTTAATAGTTTCAACTGCATCAGTATAGTTAACTAAAGTATGTCCATTAAGATCAAGTACAACAGTTTCTCCATCACTAACTATTAAATCTTGAACAGCATCTCCAGTTAGTGTTAAGTAATAAGTACCTTCTCTATTTTCTGATGTTACATTACTACCAGAATAACCAATCTCAGCTGGTGAAATGGCTTCTACGTTCATCATTGGAATAAAGGCACAACATCCAACAATAATCATAGATAAAATTGTTTTTAAGTTTTTCATATTTCCTCCTCTTTGAATATATTAGATAGGTTCCCTATCTTCACTATAAGCATACTAAATAATTAGACTTAAGTCAATCTCCTAAAATATAAATTTTTTGACAATACCTTATGTACTTTATATATCTATATATTAACTTGACACTTTTTTACCTAGTTTCTCTTTTTATTAACTTAGCATGCATAACTACTCTATTACCAAAATTATCTTTACAAGTAGATAAAGTAAGTATTTTATCATTAGTATTAACTTCTGCAGAAAAGTCTACTTCACTTCTACTTTTCATAGTATTTAAAAACTCTCCATAAGCTTCAGCGCTATTAAAACTAGGTGTTATATAATAACTTTCTTTAGGAATTGTATAAACACTAAATACTTGCCACATAGTGTTTTCTGTAGGAGTAGAAAGCCTTATAATATGATTTTCTTTATTTGAATACCAAGAACTATTTAATATATTTTTTAAGCTTCCAAACATAGATCCTGTTAATCTACTATGAGCATAAAGAATAGTATTTTGATTAAAGTTAACAGGATCATTACGATAATCCATAAAAACCCAACCTGCTTCATTTTTAGAGCCATCAAAAGCATGAGTTAAATAATAACTATTATCAGTAGTTTGGACAATAGGATAATTTATATTTGTTCCTTTTACCTCTATCCACCCTACTGTATCAGGATTTTTCTTTAGTAGTTCATTAAAATCGACTTCTAAAAGATTCATTTTTATATAATCCCAATAGTCATTAGAAGCATCCTCAGGAGGATTAATATTTTCTGTATTATCATTATCTTTTTTCTCTTTAACTTTAGTATTTTTTAACACATCATCAGATAAATTATCTACTTTTTTATTATCACTATACCAAGCATATATTTGATAAGCAGAAAATACAAATATAACTAGAAAAATAAGAAGAAACACAACTATAACCCATTTCCTAAATCTTAACTTTTTCTTTATACAATGAGTTTTACCATCATTCATTAACATCACCTTAATTTCAACTTCATTATACTATAACACTTAAACCTCAATAATATTGCCATATTAAAATTATTATTAAGTATTCATTAATATTATAGCAAAGTTCATTTAATTTTTATAGTAGAACTTTATTACCATAAGATTATATTTAACTTTCTTTCAGAACAAATAAAACAAACAAATTTGTTTTTACCTTGTCGTTACCTCCAAGGATTCCTACTTCATAGATAAGGTATCCCTTATTCTCCATAGGCTTAAATTCCGATAGTCGCTACCGTACTAATTTATTTTTATATTAAATTGTTATTTATCTAAAACATTATCTATACTAAACTAACTAAATTATAATGTAACTTTAATCCTTCAAATAATATATTTAAACTTGCATTTATATCTCTATCATTATGTGAGCTACATTCTAGACAATCATACTCTCTTATACTTAAATCTTTTAATTTACTATTTTTATATCCGCAATGACTACATATCTGACTACTTGGATAATAGGTATTTATCTTATAATATATCTTACCTTTTATCTTACATTTCCACTCTATTAAAGAACGTAGTGTACTAAAAGCAGCATCTGATAGACTTTTATTAAATGCTTTTTTCTTATCTTTAAACATATCTTTTACTAATAAACTCTCTGTTACTATAATATCATGTTCATCTACTATTTCATTAGCAATATCATTTAAATAATGTTTTCTATAATTTTTAATCTTAGCATGTAATCTTGCTATTTTTTCTTTTGTTTTTAAATAGTTCTTACTCCCTTTTTCTTTTTGATAATTTAGATAATAGTTATAAACAAAACGACTACATCCAAAAGTCTTATGTATTAATATTTTTTGTTCTTCTATTGGATATAATCTAAATTTATATGCTCTATATATTTTCATATGACGAACCTCCTTTAGTAACTAAAGTGTACTGTATAGAAGATATGTTTGCCAATACATTTTTTCGATTTTTAAGTATAACTTTCCTATTATATAAAAAAGCTTCTAATCAAATGATTAGAAGCTTTCCAATTCCTTTGTAAAATTAACTTTTTGTCACAATATCAACAACTGAGCATTCCTCATCGCCGCCAAGCTTTAATGTACCGCCTTTAGATGGAGTTTGATAATTGGAACCAGATGTTGATTTAACATCTTTTTCAATAACATCATCTCTTTCAACGGCATTTTCACCAATTAAACCAAAACCATTGCCTTTTGCATCAACCATTTGCATATAATACTCATACCTATCCTCTTCACCTGTTCCTGAGGCAGCATTGCGTATAACAATATAACTATCTGCTACTTCAAAAGGAGAATCAAATGAACTATCAGTACTTCCACTTTCTAGAGCAATGGAATCAGTTTGAACAACTAGACATTGTCCTCTACCAGGTGTTTCATCATATTCACCGTTTACAAAACTAAGTCTTGCCGCATTAGCATATTGCTGTGCTGTTGTTATAAATGTATCTTTTCTTGCATTTCTAATATAACCAGACATTGCTGTAATAGCTAAAGTCATTAATATAGCTAAAATAATAATTACAGCAAGTAACTCAATTAAAGTAAAACCCTTTTTATTAAATCTTCTCATTACTAACAGACCTCCATATCTTACTTCTAAATCATAACAAAGTTTTTCCTAACTGTCAATAATATTTGTAACAGTATATCCATTTAATACAGAACCAACAGTAGGTATAATTACCTTTAAATCATTTCCTTTAACAACTTTTTTCCCTGCATTTTCAGCATTCAAATCATTTCTTGATGTCAAAGGTATACCTCTAATAGTATCATCAAAATTTTCAACAATAGTAGCATAATAATCATAACTACTGCCATTTCTCACTACAACTACATATGACTTATCTAAATCATACGTTCCTCCTTCTGGTCCTTCATTAAAATCTGTTAAATCTAATGCACTTAACAATATAACAACGCAATTACCGTTAGTAGGAAGAGGTATACTAGTATCACTTCTAACCTCATACTCTGCTAAAGTAATCATTCTTTTAGCATCTTCTATATAAGTATCCTGTTTGTTTTTATCAATTGTACTCATAACATTAGGAACAGCTACCAACATTAATAGAGCGAGTATCGCTATCGTCGCCAATAATTCAATAAGTGTAAATCCTTTTTTATTCATTTTAATCACAGCCTTTACAATTTTATTATAACATCTTTTATTTTAAGATAAAACATCTTTTAAGTTTTCTTTTTCTAAAAATGAAGTAGATGTCAAGTTACTGCCAAAAAGCGAGTCATAGCGAAATATAGCAAAGCCACTATAATTAGACAGTTTCCTACTTAACATTACTTCTCTTGCAATAATATTATTATATTCTACCCATTCATTAACCCCATCTTTAGCATATTTATCTATATTACCAGTCTTATAGAAAGCAAGAGCAGGAATTAGTTCTATATTATTAGTTATTAAATTGTTCCAATCCTTAACGGTCTCTTCAAAGGGTTTAGTACTATTTAAAAAGCCATAATAGACTTGAGGCATTATATAATCTAGATAGCCTTCTTCTGTACAGAACTTTCTTGTATCTACATAATTACTATTATAATTATTATCTATATTACCATCTGGAGAAATACCAAAAAGTATTGACTTATCATAAGATTTTATAAGTTTATAAGTTTTTTTTATTAAAGAACTAATAGTATTTAATCTAAATTCTTGTAACGTTAAACTGCTATTATCTTCGCAGGCTTTCTCGTATTCCACATTGTCTATATTATCACTCTTAGGATAAAAATAATCATCAAAATGTATTCCATCAACATCATAATTTTTAATTATCTCTTCTATACCTTCAAGAATTAATGATTCTACTTTACTATTAGCAGGATTATAGAAAATTCCTACATTATCTATTACTTTAACAGCATCAGTATTTAATAGTTTATAAGCAGGATTATCTTTACTAATTATACTAATATCCATATCATTACTAATTCTATAAGGATTAATCCAAGCATGTATTTCTAATCTTTTTTTATGAGCTTTCTTTATAAAGCAATCTAAAATATCAAAAGGTAAATCATCTCCTTCAGTATTAACAACACTCCTACTACTAGGATAAATAGATGATTTATATATAGCATCACTAAAACTTCTTACTTGAAGTATTATCATATTAAAGCCAAAATCCTTAGCATTATCAAGCATATCATTTATAGTATGTTTCATCTCCTCACTACTCTTACCCCTTAAATTATTACCAAGTTCAATATAAGAAATAAACACTGCTCTTTTTTCTTTCTCTATTTTAGGTTCATCTTCTCCTTTTAAAGTATCTTTAGGTACGAAGATATAAATTATAACTAATAAAAAAATGATAAGTATTAAATAATATTCTCTTTTCATACACTTATCATATTATTAAAACTATAAATTTATTGTCTAATTAAGAGATACAATCACTATTTTTTATAATAAATAACTGATTATCTTTATAAAAAGCATAAAACACATCATCAAGTTTAACTTTTTTACTAGCAAGCAACTCATTAAGCCATTTCTCTTTTCTTCTTATTTTCTTAAGTGTCATCTTCTGTATTTTACCATCAAGGATTAAAGGGAGTGGGTATGGTCCGCTGTTATTAGCATCTTTAGTAAAGACAGATAGCTTACCACTAGTTTCTAAAATGGCATATTCTACTTCTTCTATACTTTTAACATTTCTAGCACGCAACTGAGTAAGTAAATCTTCTAAGTTATAGCGTTGTTTAATCATCTCTTTAAAATTAACTTTACCATTATCTATAATAACAGAAGCATCTCCATCCAGCATACTTCTAACTTTATCACTTTTTAAAGATATTTTAGCAAGTACTATTTGCAATATTACTAAGACTCCTATTGGTAAGAGCATTAAAAATACACTACTATCATATCTTTCAATGCTAATTGCGGCAAGTTCTGCAATTAGAACTGAAACTATTAAGTCTATAATTCCTAATTCACCAACTTCCCTTTTACCCATAAAACGGTAAAATATAACAATAGCAAAATAAAAGAAAAGAGTTTTTAAAAGTATTAGTAAATAATCCATAATTATCACCTACTAATAATTTCCCCAAAACTCTTTAAATTATTCCTTTATTTTTTAAAAGTTCTATTATTTCTTCATGTATTTCTTCTATAGTTTTCTCTTTATCTTCATCAATACAATCAATTATATCCCAATTATAAAGACCTGCTAGCTCTATATATGCTTCTAAAACTCTTCCTTGTTTAGAATTTTCTTCTGTTAAATCAAAAGATAATTGATTACTATATTTATAAGGCATATTAAGCAATATTGTATAATCTGGTTTAGGTAATTTTAAAAGCCAATACTCTAATTTATCAATCCACTGATACATATAAAATCTTTCTTCACTATTACTATATTTACTACCTTGATTAGCCATATTAGAACTAGTGTAACGATTAATAATGACAATATAGTCGTTGTCAAGATATTTATTAATCTTATTTATATTATATTTTCTATCTGCAGCGGTATATAAGCATACAAGTTCAGGATCTAAAGAATCAATTCTTTCACTAAAATAATTATTGTTATTTAAAAGACAATCTTTAAAGATTCTCCCTGTAGGAGTATCATACATTGGAAAAGAAAATTCTATCGCTTTAATACCGATTTCATTTAAAGACTCAACCAATAATTTACTTTGTGTCTCTTTTCCACTACCTTCTATCCCTTCAATAACAATAATTTTACCCATAGCCTACCTCCTATATTTCTATATTATTATGTTCATCAAATGGTAACAATAAACATTTACGGCTTGCCAAATAATCACACATATGCACAAAATTCTGATATCTTGTATGAGGTTTTTCTAAAACTTCATTGCCACTATAATCAACAGTATAGTCTCCCATGTGTGTCTTAATAGCGTCACTTATAAACTTAGCATCTTCACTACTTAATCCCACTTTACTAGCATTATCAAGAACTACTTTAGCAGCGATTAGGGGATGGTCAAAACGAGTATATCTTTCCTCTACAAGACCTTTTTTAAATCCATCATGTAATAAAAGTGCCATAAGCATTAAATCTTTCTCATGATTAGTATATTTTTTACCAATAGATAAGTCTTGTAATAGTTCATATCCTATTCTAACAGCAGCTTTTGTATGACGTAGTAGTCCCCCTTCACCTTGAGCATAACTAGGATGATATTTACCAGTTGATGCAGCAGGTTCCTTAAAGAAATAATCTGGTAATAACTCTATCAACTCAGCAAGACTTTTTCTTAAAGATTCATCTTTTATATAATTAATTTCATCATAAAATATCTCTTTCTTATTCATAAACTACCTCTTTCTAATCCATTATAGCGTATAAACGTTTGTTTGTAAATAATTGGAAAGAAAAAAGCCATATAATATGACTATACTTTATTATGTGTTTTGTGCAAGTACTAGACGGAAAGTCATTACAGATGTGTTACTAATATTTCTTGCATATGTAAAAATACCGGCATTTGCCATAAGGCTATACGCACCTCCACGTGTAAACCAAGAATTCTCATCATTAATCATATATGAATAATTGTTATACCAACTTGCTGTTTCTGATAAGGCATGGCTTAAGCACTCATCCCTATTACATGATGTTAATGCATCGCTACTTGTATATTTATCATAATATTTTGATTCTGGCATTGATTCAAACCCAGAACTTCCTACTATATCATTATAGTTTCCCATTACATATTCGTGGGTTCCACCACTCATATCATATATTCCATATATTGTTCCAGCTGTACTCGCTCCTGTCCCTTTTATTTCTATATCATATGTATAATGACATCCATAATCCGGGGTGTTATTACTTGGTCTTCCATAACTACACCCTGTTATAATACTATCAGATTTGTTTGTGTATACTTCTTTATTAGCACCAGTATAATTCCTGTTCCCTAATTTTCCATATCTGCTTTGCGATAGATATGCTACTGCTCCCCATTCACTATTCTTCATCATATGCGTATCTACATCACTACTAAACCCATATCTATTCCCTTCATCATTCATCTTTAAACTAACATTAAAGGCATTACTTACATTTATATATCTCCAACTAGTGACATTTGGTTTTATCATGGCATCTAAATCAGTAGTATTCCCTCCTCCATAACCTGCACTTGGATTACTACTACTTGTCTCAAACTTTCCTACCCATATTCCACTTAACTCTTCATCACCAAAAGTAAAAGCATCTGGGGTATACCAACTATTATCTTGTATTCCATCACTTACTACATATCTTGCTGTTCCTCT
>CAMMKE010000051.1 GCA_946497375.1 uncultured Mycoplasmatota bacterium | reverse complement strand
CAGTCATTATAATAATCTTATTATAACGAAGCTTAGAAATATCAAACTCTTCCCCAATTCCTGTTCCAAATGCTGTAATAATTGTCCTAATCTCTTCATTAGATAAAGCCCTATCAAGTCTTGCTTTTTCTACATTTAAAATCTTACCACGTAAAGGAAGTATCGCTTGTGTCATACTATTTCTTCCTTTAATAGCAGAACCACCAGCAGAATCTCCCTCGACTAAGAATATTTCACATTCTGATGCATCTTTACTCTTACAGTCATTAAGTTTACCCCAAACATTAGTCATATCTAGGTCACCCTTACGACGAGTTAACTCTCTTGCTTTCTTAGCAGCGACACGAGCTCTTGATGCCGTTATACATTTTTCAATAATAATCTTAGCTTCATCAGGATGCTCTAATAAAAATCTCTCAAAATGTTCTGAAAATACCTTATCAACTATTCCTCTAACCTCACTATTACCAAGTTTCGTCTTAGTCTGACCTTCAAACTGTGGATTAGGATGTTTTACAGAAATAATCATTGTAATACCCTCTTTAACATCATCACCACTTAAAGAATCATCTTTTTCTTTTAGAAGGTTATGACTAACAGCATATTTATTCAAAACTCTAGTTAAAGCACGTCTTACACCATCTTCATGAGTACCACCTTCTGGTGTTGTAATATTATTAACAAATGAATAAACCGCTGCATTATATGACTCATTATATTGTAAAGCCACTTCAACTGAAATATCATTCATAACTCCAGTTATATCAATAATTGTAGAATGAATTGGATTTTTATTCTTATTAAGCATTTCTACATACTCTCTAATTCCACCTTCATAATGAAAACTATCTTTTCTAGGCGTTTCTCTATCATCATATAAAGTAATACGTAGACCTCTATTTAAGAAAGCTAACTCACGAAGTCTTGTCTTTAATATATCATAATCATATACAGTAGTTTCTGTAAAAATTTGGTCATCTGGCTTAAAAGTTACAGTTGTACCAGTTCTATCTTTATCACATTCTCCTATTACTTTTAAAGGCTCAACTGGTTTTCCTCCTGTTTGATATCTTTGATAATATACTTTACCATCACGATATACTTTAACCTCTAACCAGTCAGATAAAGCGTTAACAACTGAAGCTCCAACACCATGAAGACCTCCAGATACTTTATATCCGCCGCCACCAAATTTACCACCAGCATGTAATACCGTATAAACTGTTTCTACTGTACTTTTTCCAGTTTTAGGATGAATATCAACAGGGATACCTCTACCATCATCTTTTACAGTAATACTATTATCTTTATTAATAGTTACTTCAATATGTGTACAATATCCTGCTAAAGCTTCATCTATTGCATTATCAACAATTTCCCATACTAAATGATGAAGTCCTCTTGAACTAGTAGAACCAATATACATACCAGGTCTTTTTCTAACAGCTTCTAATCCTTCTAGCACTTGTATAGCCGAAGAATCATAATTACTCTCTACTTTTTCTTCCATATTCTAACTCCTCTCTACTTTTCCACCATTAACTTTAAATATAACTGCACTATCTAAAGTTTTTTTGGAAATATTTTTTAAATCAGTAGTTGTTATAATACTCTGAATATCTCGACTTACATATTTTAAAAGCTTATTTCTCTTTGTTAAGTCTAGTTCACTAAATATATCATCTAAAAGAAGTACTGGATTAGTTCCATTATTTTCTTTAAAAATTGGAATAGAAGAAAGTTTATAAGCAAGTACAGCGCATTTCTGCTGCCCCTCTGACGCATAAATCTTCATATCTATATTATTATCCATAATAAAGGAAAAATCATCTCTATGAGGCCCAAATAGCGTCATACCAGCACTTAATTCTCTTCTATAATTCTTCTTATAAGTATTAATAAGAACTTTCCTTAACTCTTCCTCTTCATAAGAACTAATAGATATATTAGGACTATATTCTATTTTTAATAATCTTTTATCTTCTGTAATATTATTATAAATATCACTAATATAACTATTAATTAAAGATAAATACTTGAATCTTTCTTGATAAATTAAAACAGCTTTCTCTACTAACTTATCTGTTAAAACATCTAAATAAGTCTTATCAGCTATCCCATTAGTAAATAATATTTTAAGATATTCATTACGTGTCTTTAAAATTTTATTATATTCATTATAAGTAACTAAATAAGAATAAGAAATTTGTGACAATGCCATATTAAGTAAATTCCTTCTGATACTAGGTGATCCCTTTATAATATCTAAATCATTAGGTGTAAAAATAATAATGTTTAAATTAGAAATATAAGAAGCATATTTTTTAACTTTTTTATTATTTACAAAGATATTTTTATCTTTCTCTAAAAACTCTATCTTCAAGTCTTTAATCTGCTTATTATTTAAAACTCTACCCTCAATAACAGCTTTCTTTCTACCAAACTTAATAACATCAGTATCTAAGCCATTTCTAAAGGATTTAGTAAGTCCAAGTATTGCAATAGATTCAAGTATATTAGTCTTACCACTAGCATTATTTCCAATAAAAATATTCATTTTACTACCTAAAGTTATATTAAATTTATCATAATTACGAAAATTCGTAATTTTTAAGGACCTAATTATCATAATTAATCAAAAAAACGACCATATAATCACCTACACCCTATTTTAGTACTCCTATACACGCAAGAATATTATACCATATTTAGCCCTAAATAAACAGAAAAAAAGCAATTATTTTGCTTTTTCTTTTCTGCTTCTTATTATAGATTCTAATCTACTTGCTCTCATTACCTGATTATTAAAGGAATTATAAGATATATCAACAGTAAGTACCTTACCATTTTTAAATTCTACTTCTGTTTTTGTACTAGTAAGTTTACTATAATTTTTAATATTCTTTAAAGATATCCAACTGCAATCATCATCTACTGGACTAGTAGTAGGAAAAAAAATTAAATTTTTAGTATCTTCAACCATAACCGGCAATTTATAACCACTATTTAATATTTCGCTAGCTCCTATCTTTCTTCCTTCATAAGAACTTCCAAAGTACCTACAACTATAATCAACTATTTCTAAAGGCTTCATCTTAACCTCATAATTACAGTCATCTTCAACTACAACTGAATCCCATAAATCTCCCCCAGGCATAATCGCAAGTGTATCATCATTAATTTCATAATCTTTCACAAAAATTTCCCCCTTCAAAAGCAATTCCTTGCTTTGCTATCAGTCTACTATATTATATTGTCGAAAAAGGTATTTTTTTGTCAAAAAAGTAAAAAGAAAGTAAAATTTCTTTACTTTTTCCTCAAATTTTCAAAATTTAGTAAGTTCTAATAGGTAAAACTAACTGAGTTAGGGTCTCATCTTCAGAACTTTTTAATAAAATTGGTTTAATTTCCCCTACAAAATGTAATTCTACTGTCTCTGTATTAAATGATTTTAAAGCATCCATCATATATTTAGAACTAAAAGATACTTTAACATCAATATCCTGATCTTTAGTAATAGTCATCTTCTCTTCTACTCTACCAATCTCAGCACTAGATGATTTCATAATTAAATTATTTCCATCAGTTTCAAGTGTTACTGTATTTTTATCTTTATCACTAGTTAAAATACTAACTCTATCAACAACATCATAGAATTGATTAATATTAAAATGTAATTTAACTAAATAGTCTTTAGGTAAAAGATTAGATGTATTAGGATATGTTCCATTTATTAATCTAGATTGGAATAAAAGGTTTTGATATTTAAATAAAATCTTATTATTAAAGATATGAATTTCTATCATTTCATCACTATCATCAATAATTCTTGTAAATTCTACTAAATTTCTACTAGGAATTACAATATTTTGATTCTCTTTACTAACTTTATCTAATTTTATAACTTTTCTAGCCAATCTATAAGAATCTGTTGCATTACATTCTAGCATATCTCCTGTTATATTAAAGTTAATACCATTTAATATCGCTTTATTCTCATCTATAGAAGTTGCAAATGCTGTTTGATTAACTATTTCTTTTAAAACACTAGGTAAAAGTTCTATATGACTCTTACTCTCCCCTAAATCTATATTAGGATATTCACTTTCACTAATACCATTTAAGTTAAATTCACTATTTTCTGTATAAATAAGAATCTTAAGTTCATCAACTACTTCTATATTTATATAAGGATCTGGTAATTTTCTAACAATATCAGAAATATACTTACCTTGAATAATGATACTACCCTCTTCTTTTACTTTAATAATCTCTTCATTATCACAATCAATATGAGTTTGAATAGTAATATCGTTATCACTAGCAGTTAAAACTAATTTTTTGCTAGTAAGTTCAAATTTAATACCAGCTAAAACTGGAATAACATTCCTACTTGATATAGCCTTACTTACTTTATTAATCGCTTCCATTAACACTTCTTTTTTTATTGTAAATTTCATTATTATTCCTTCTTTCTTATATATTATTTTTATTTATAGAGTGGAAAATGTGGAAAACCCTAATTTTCCTTTATATTATAGCATATTTTTTATTAACAATGCTTGTGGATAAAAAGTTTAAAACTAAAACTTTTCAACAACTATGGTTTCAAATCATTTTCAAGTTTCTTAATTATCCCTGCTAAATCACTATTATTTTTAATTTCTTGTTCAATTTTCTCAACGGAATGCATTACTGTTGAATGGTCTTTTCCTCCAAACTCCGTCCCAATTTTAGGAAAAGATTCACTAGTAAGTTTTCTACATAAATACATAGCAATTTGTCTAGGAAAAGCAATGTTACTACTTCTTTTCTTACTTCTTATATCTTCAACTGATATCTGAAAATACTCTGCCACTATCTTTTGAATTCTTGTTATATCATTCTTTTCACTAAGTCCTTTACTAATAAAGTCTTTCAAAGCTTCAATTGCAAGGTTAATATCTATCTTCGCTCCTCCCATAATTGTTGAATAAGCAACAAGTCTAGTGATAGAGCCTTCTAGTTGTCTTACATCACTCCCCATATTAGAAGCAATATATTCAATAACATCTTCTGGTATTTCAGCTTCAAAGTTGCCTGCTATTATTTTTTTACGTAGTATTTCTTTTCTAAGCTCAAAATCTGGTGGATAAATATTAACAGTAAGTCCCCAACAGAATCTTGTTCTAAGTCTTTCTTCTAATAATTTCAAATCATTAGGAGACCTATCTGAAGATATAATTATCTGTTTAGAATCATTATAAAGATTAGTAAAGGTGTGGAAAAACTCTTGTTGTGTTTGGGTCGCTCCTCCAAGAAACTGAATATCATCAATTATTAAGACATCAATATTTCTGTATTTATTTTTAAAGAAGTCTATATAACTAAAGTTAGTCCCCTTCTCGTCTTTTTTATTAATACCAACAAAATCATCTCTAAACTGATCACTTGTAACATAAAGAACTCTTCTATTAGAATTTTCCACAATATAATTACCTATCGCATGCATTAAATGTGTCTTTCCTAGTCCACTATTACCATATATAAATAAAGGATTATACATTTTACCAGGATTTTCCGCAACTGATAAGGCTGCCGCTTGAGCAAATTTATTACTATTACCTACTATAAAGTTCTCAAAATTATATTTAGGATTAAGATTAGATTGATTTTTAAAAGACTTAGGAACACCCTCCTCTATCTTTTGTTCTTCTTCTTTCTCTTTTTCCACTTTTCTGTTATTAATTTCATCTGGCAACAAAAACTCTAATTCAAAATTTGTTCCTGTTACCTTATTTAAAGCCATTATAATAAGTTCAAAGTAATTATCAGATAAATGTTTTTTATGAATAGACATAGGTACTTCAATAATCGCTACCCCATTATCTAAACTAATAAGTTTAACATCACTAAACCAAGTGTCGAAAGCTAGGGATGAAAGTTCATCTTTTATCTCTTTTAGAACATTTTGCCATAGAATTTCGACATTCACCCTATCACCTCCCACCTGAATTCCTAAATTACCATTATAATACTCTAAATTTGTGGAAAAAGGAATAGGTATTTTTATTTTTTTAGTTTTCCCCAATTTTTCGACAAATTTCTCCACAGTTCAAATCGACATATATCAACAAAAAACAGAGTTTTCCACATTTTCCACAAATTTATAATCCACAAGTTAATATCTGTTTTCCACATCGTGTTGAAATAGTGGAAAAGATATGTTAATATAAAAATAAGAGCACTTATTTCCAATATTAGGGAGGATCCAAATGAATGATTTTAATAAATTATTAGATTTAGTAAAAATATCTCGGGTACTGGACAAAGAAAAAAGCCCATTATTATCAAAAGAAGAACTAAAACTATTATTAGAAAGGCATAAAGAAATATTATCAAAAGAGATAATTGAATATTTAGACTCTTTAATAGAGCTAGAATATTCAGTTATAAAAGATAATCCTTCTATAAAGAATAAAGAAGTATTAACTGAACTTTCTATTTATCGTTATGCTTCAATTTATAATATCTATAATAGGAGTATCAAGCTTATAAAAGATAAAAATATACCTTTAGAAACAAATAGTTTTGACAAACCTATTGATGGTAGAGATAATACTTTAATTTTTTCTTTTATGACTAAAAGTAAAAAAAGGATAAAAGTATTTGAATATGATTACAATCATGATTCACCAAATAAAAATAAAATTCCAGAATATTATTATAATAGAAATTTGGGAGCAATAAGCTTATTTCAAATGTTAGAAAGTAAAGAACAAAGAGAAAAAGAAATTAATCATATTCTTGAAATATTAGAATATTTATATGACAAAAAATATCCTAATGTAAGCTTTGAAAAAGCAGACATATTAATTGAACATAACACCAGAATAGAAGACATTTTAAAAATAAATGATCTAGAGAAAAGATTTACTGAACTAGATTCCAAAAGAAATTTAACAGAAGAAGAATATGAAGAAATAGCAATAACAAATGATGTAGCCAGAATTCTATTAGAAGATATGGCTTTAACAGAAAAAGATTTTGAAGATGAAGATAATTTGGATGGCAAAAAAAATACCTATTTAGAGAAAACAAAAATAAGAAAATCCCCTAATTTAATAATAACTAAAAAAATAAAATATATTTAAATACGTAAAAAATTATAATTTTTGAGTTATTTCTTTTATAAATCATTAGAAAACTTTGCAGATGTTAATTTATATTATTTACACCAAATTATAATTAATGGTAATTTATTAATATTAGGATGCTAAATAATTAAGACTTTTCTAATTAATCTTCATAAAATATAAAATTAAATTTTGGTAGTAAAATAATATTAATACCATTAGTACTAATCACAGTAAATATTAATAATTAATTTTTAATTTGATTTGATTCATTATTAATTATTAACAAATACTAAATTTTTATTTGGATTTTTTTTGCTATAAAACACAGGAACTTTTTTTCCAACTTTTTCTTTTTCTTTAATATAGAGTTCATCTATACTATTTTTATTTTCTTCATCAAAATCTCCCCAATGTTCATATACATATGTCTCATATATTTTGTTTGAGTTGCTATCTTTAAATTCAATTTTTATAAATAGACATACATCGTCAGAATCATCTAATTTAACATCTGTAATTTTTCCATAACAAAATTGTGCATTTTTAAAAAAAATATTTCTTACTAATATATGTATTAAAGGTAAGATAGGTAACCATATAAAAAAAATAAATACTTTATTAAAAATACAAAAAGTAACTTCAATACATGTTAATATTAAAACCAAAAGTAATGATAGTTTTATAGTAGCTCTCATACTCTGCTTTCTTAAAATCTCATTCTCATTATTTTCCACAAAAACTCCTCCTCGTATAATACATGATTTAACAACCATATATTCACTTTTATTAAAAAAGAAAAAAGTAGATTATAACCTACTACTTAATTATTTAGTATAATAACTTAATATATATAACATATAACTAATAAATATATTTTTTCCATCTTCCTTAAATATAAATTTACTATTTTTTAGTTATTTCTTTTATTTTTTTATATAAGTCATCAGAAATTTTATAGATATTAACACCGATAGGATTACAGTTTATAAGTACATTATTTTGCCAAGTTTTAAATAATCTTATTTCATTAATATCAGAATAATTAATACTTCTAACTAACTTGCCCTTTTTAAACATTTCTAGCCTATCTTCATAAAATACAAACTCAAATTTTGGAGGTAAAAGAACATTAACCCCATTAGTACCAGTTGCCGTAAATCTTAATAATTCATTATTCATTATTCATATTTCTCCTTTCATTAACAATATTAATTATAATATAACATATTTAATATTAATTGTTACTAATATTCATACAATGAGCTATCATATGTAACTTTACTATATCACACAAAATAAATGTTTATCAACATAAAAATTCGTTTTTTAATAATTTTGTTAAATAAAATTCAAAGTTCCCGAAAAATTTATAATGGGAACTTATTC
>CAMMKE010000050.1 GCA_946497375.1 uncultured Mycoplasmatota bacterium | reverse complement strand
AGTATTTATCTATCATTTCTTTAACAAATGATTTATATTCTACTTCATCAGTATTGTTATCCTCGCCTTCCATTAAACATAAAGGAGGAAATAAAACACACCACCAATTTTCACCATTACCACTTCCTAGAGTTACGACTAGTGACTCATAATAACCTTCTTCATAGATAACTCCTTTATAGTTTTTCTCTGGGAAATAATTGATACCATAGTTTACTTTATAGCCCATGTTTATCTTATTAGTTAGAAGTGTTCTTTCTACTAAAGATTCAAAATGACTTTGATTTTCTTTTAAAATAGTTCTTGTCTCATCAATTGAGGTACTATTCTTTAAAAGCTTATCTAAATCATCTTCTAAAGCATCTTTAACAATAGTTTTCGTTTCTTGGTCTTCTTTAGTGTTTGATTCTGCTATTACTCTAAATCTTATCGCTTCATCAGGTATTACTATCTCATCACTTTCTTTATTTAAATTAGGTATAAATACTAAGATTAAACTTGCTAAGATTAAATATTTTTTCATATAAAAATATCACCCTTTCTACACTTAATTAATGAGTGATATTTTAATTTTTTAATCAATATTTTTTTCGACAAAAAGCATTCTATCTTTATTACTTAAATCTTTTTTTATAGTTACTTTGCTATTAGGAATAGTATTATTAATTAGTTCTTTTAGACTATTTCCTTCAAGATAACCTATTTCAAAGGCAATTAAGTAATCATCTTTTAAATATTTATTTATATCTTTTAATATTTTTCTATAACAATCTAGTCCATCAGCTCCGCCATATAAGGCTAAAGCTGGTTCATTGTTTTTAACTATTTCTTCTATTTCTTCATTTGTTTTAATATAAGGAGGATTAGATACTATAACATCATATTTATCTACAGGAACATTACTAAACCAGTCACTTTTTATAAAGTTTACATCTAGTCCTAGACTTTTAGCATTATCTCTTGTTACTTCTAAGGCCTCTTCACTAATGTCAACTAAAGTTACATCTGAATCAGGAAAGAAGTGTTTTAAAGTTAAACCTATAACACCACTACCACAACCTAAATCTAAGATTTTAGGATTAGTTAAGTTTTTCTTTTTAAGATAATTTTTAATATTTTCAACTAACTCTTCTGTCTCAAAACGGGGTATTAAAACATTTTCATTAACTTTAAACTGCAAGCCATAGAAATTAACATGACCTATTACATACTGAATAGGTCTGTTTTCTTTTAGGGCTTCTAATGATTTTTTATATAGATTAATTTTATCTTCTTCTACAACTTTATCTAAGATAGTTAAAAGTTCTAGGGGGTTAACTTCAAGGAAGTTAGCAAGTAGCATTTTAGCATGAGTACTACTTGTATATTTTTTCCCTAAGACTATTAATTCTTCAACTGTCATTCTTCTTCTCCTGCTAGTTTTCTTCTTTGGTCTTCCATAGTTAAAGCCTCTATTATCTCATCTAAATCTCCATTCATAACTCTATCTAAGTTATTAGTAGTAAAGCCAATTCTATGGTCTGTTACTCTATTTTGGGGATAGTTATATGTTCTTATTTTTTCGGCTCTATCTCCTGTACCTATTTTATTACGACGAGACTCACCTAACTCTTCTTCTTGGCGTCTTAATTCTTGTTCATAAAGTCTTGCTTTTAATACTTTCATTGCCTGCTCTTTATTTTGAATTTGACTTCTTTCATTTTGACAAGTTACAACTGTATTAGTTGGTAAGTGAGTGATGCGAACAGCACTATCTGTAGTATTTACTCCTTGTCCTCCACAACCTGATGAACGATAAATATCTATTCTAAGGTCTTGGGGATTTATTTCAATATTAACATCTTCTGCTTCTGGCATTACAAGTACTGTTGCCGTTGATGTTTGAATTCTACCATTACTCTCAGTTACAGGTATTCTTTGAACTCTATGAGAACCACTTTCATACTTAAGCTTTGAGTAAGCACCATGACCTTTAACCATAAACTCTACTTGACTAAAGCCTCCTGCTGTTCCTTCTTCAGCATTGATTAGTTCTGTTTTAAAACCAACTTTATCAGCATACTTAGAATACATTCTATAAAGGTCTCCTGCGAAGATATTAGCTTCATCACCACCTGCTGCTCCTCTAATTTCCACAATAACGTTTTTATTATCATTAGGATCTTTTGGTATTAAAAGAATTTCTAAGTCATGTTCTAACTTTTCTTTCTTTGCTTCTAAGTCCTTTAACTCTTCTTTAGCAATATCTTTTAATTCATCATCTTTTAACATTTCTTTAGTCTCAGGAATAGCTTCTAAAACTTTTTTATACTCACGATATACATTAACTGTTTCTTCCAAATCAGACATCTCTTTTGATAATTCTCTTGTTTTATTAATATCTTTTAAGACTTCTTCACTCATTAGTTCTTTTTGTAAGTCCATATATTTCTTTTCTGTAGCTTCAAGACGTTCTATCATTATAACCAGTCCTTTCTTTTTCTTTGTAATTATAGCATAAGGCAGACGTTGTCCGCAACCTAACCAACTAAAATAACAAAAAAAAGCAAACCTCACTTGAAATAGTTTGCTAAAACAGTATAATAACTGTTACGTGCTCTAACGCACACTCAAATATAAACGGTCTATGCCGTAATGTAGTCTATGCTACTAAATATCGGAACCTCGGGATTAAATCCTCTGTTCCAGTTTCAAATAAGCATAACTACCAAAGAGGTTTGCAATGAATATATTAGAACAAAATAAGGAAAAAATCAATGGAAAATTAGAAACTTTTGACCGAATGATTATAAATGGTTATTTATTAAATCTACAAAGCTATAGACATTTTTTATATTATTTAATTCAAAATGATGGAAAATTAAAAGATTTTGATAAATTCGCATCAGAACAAACTGAACAGTTATGTAAGCATATAGATTCTTACATTGAAGAAAATAATAGAGTTGTTCGGAAACTATTATGTAGTACTTTTATTTATTCACATTCTCTCCCATTACTTTTGTTGAGATTTTTTCAGGATTAATTTTCTCTTTAATGTATCTATCAAATTTATCAATTCCTATCATTAAAGATTCAACAGATACATGCTTTGATTCAGTGTATACTGTTATTTTTACACTTGTACCAATACCGCTATTTAGAACAACTTTACGTATTACTTTTGTTATTTCACTGACATTAAAACTATATTTTTTTCTAAATCCAGGTTTAACAGTTATTATGTCTTCCATGACTGTAATTCTGAAACGATAGCTCCAAAGTGATGCCATTAGAATTGGGACAATAAATATTGCAAAGGCAATGATACAGGCTATGTCAATTCCATCTACTATACAAAATATTGTAGGAACCATGCTCAATATTAAACTACAAATAAACATAAGTTTATAATACCACCTGGGTAGATAGACTCTGAAAGTATTTTTCATAAACTTCAACCTCCTAAATTTTTTTAATCTTTATACTTAAATACTACCATGTTATTTAGTTTTTTACAACTAATTTTGTTACTTGTGTTTTTTCCTAAGATATAGGGCAAGAGCAATTTGAAAATATCCGATTAGGGCTGCTACTCCAAAGATATATTTAGACCCAAAGACAAATAATATACCTGTTAGATGTAATCCTATAGCATTACCTAAACTACCCACTAATTTTCTAATACTAGAGAACAATAACTGATATTTTGTATCTATTCTATTTAGGTATACTGCATCAGTTTTATTTTCATAAGCAGTCGTTAAGAATAGGGATATTGTGATAGCGATTAAAGTCATCTCTTTTGTTGGAATGATAAAAACTAAAGAATAACCTAACATTCTAGGACCAAATTTAAGTAAAATAGTTAGATAATCATTTTTAGGGGTTAGTTTCTTTAAAGCTAACACTCCAAAGATATCTGCCATTATTCCCATTAATAGAAAATAGAAGGTAGCATTTTTAGATGATATGTCTAAAATATTAGTTAATATCAACATCTGCATACCTAAAGCACAGTTATAAGAAAGGTCTGAGATAAAAATATATAATAAATAGATATTAGAGATTTTATCTTTTTTAAATACTTTTAAATAGTCTTTAGCTTTTATCTCTTTATAATTTTATTATTAAGTTTTACTTTACTTAGAGAGAATAATGCTATTACTAGACATATAAGGGTAATTAAAAGAAAACTATTGTAGTTAAAAACATAATTTCCTATAGTAAAACCAAGTAATATACCACCTATTAAAACTCCTAAATCTTGGCATATATAGGTTGTTAGTTGTCTATAACTATAGACTTTATCATCTTTAATAACTCTTGTGATTAAGGGATATATGGCTAAATATCCTACTGTATAACTTGCAATATCAAAGATAAATAGTATTGCAATTACTCTTGTTGATAAATGCTGATATCCTATAAATAGAATTAAATAGGAAACTATTCTTATTAAAAGAGTTGTACTTAATAATTTTTTTATATTAGCCATACTTATTTTTAGTGAAATAAATATTATAGAGATGGCTCCAAAGAAAGTTGCAAGACTCATTACTCTACTTATTTCACTTGGATCTAGCCTATTTTCTTCTAGCCATAGGAGTCTAAAGTTATTCCATAAACCAAAAGAAATACTAAAAAAGATAATCATTATAAATATGTATTTTTAGTTTTTGTTCTTAATTAATTCTTTCATGTTCTACTCCTTATATGTTATTATTACTTACACTACTACTATCTCTTAAGTTTAAATAGTATTTATTATTTTCTAAAGACTTAGGTGAGCTATCGGCAACTTTCTTTCCTTTATTAATAATAATTAAATGGTCGGCTTTATTCATTACATCTTTTTTATGAGTAATAATGATAACAGTATGAGTTTTAGATAACTCTTTAAAGACTTTAACTACTTTTCTAGTATTAGTAGCATCCAAAGATGATGTGACTTCATCGAAAAGTAATATTTCAGAGTTTGTTAAGATGCTTCTTGCAATGGATAGAAGTTGTTTTAAGCTTGTAGATATATTAGTACTGTTTTCATCAATAACAGTATTATAGCCTTTGGGTAAGTTTAATATCTCATCATGTATTCCTAGATTCTTGCATACTTCTTGACATCTTTTAAATTTAGGTTCTACTAAAGTCAAATTATCTTTTATACTCATATTAAAGAGAATACTTTTTTGAGTTACAACACTTACATTAGTCTTATAAACATCAATACTATAATTATAAATATCTTCTTTATCAATTAAAACAGCACCACTATCTGGTTTTATTAACCTAAGAATTATATTTAAAATTGTACTTTTACCACTGCCACTACGTCCAACAATAGCGGTTAATTCATTAGGTTTTACTTTGAATGTTACATCTTTTAAAACTTCTTTATCTTGGTATGAGGAATAAACATGACTAAATTCTAGACTTCCTTTAATATTATCTTCATCAATAGTATTTGTTATTTTATTATTTTTAGGACGATAATTTAAAAGAGAATAAATTCTTTCAACAGATACTCTACAGTCTACGATATTTTTTACACACGTTTGTAAGACATATTTTAACTCTTGGTTTAACATAGTAAAGTATCCTATTACTAATACTATCTTATCAACGGTGTAGGCATTTTGAAATAATAGAAATAATGTAACGGCATAAATACTTACTTCTCCTAAATCCAATATTAATTGTAAAAAGTTTACCTGGATATCACTATATCTTCTTTTTAATCTATAGTTATGACAGAACTTCTTATTAATAGTATTAAAATAATTATAGTACTTGTCTTTTATGTCATATACTTTCATTTCTTCTAATGATGATAATTCTTCTAAAAAAATACCTGCGATTTTATCTTGATATTTTCTTTGTTTATTTAAGTATTTCACGATTTTTTCATTAAATAATAACATAAAGATTACATAAAGGCTAGAGAATAAGAATACTACTAATCCTACTAAAGGCGAGGTTAGAGCTGTTAATATTACTATTACAACTATTCTAATAAAACCAATAATAATATCACTTAGGTTATCATTAATAGAAACTACTTTCCAAATATCACTAGATGAGCCTTGTAATACTTCATCTATATTTTTGTGTTTAGAAAACTCTAAGTCATAGGTTGCCAGTTTATTAAAGACTTTCTTCTTTAGTCCTGTATAACAGTAATTAGAATCTAAGGCTCCACCTTTATAATTCCAGTAGTAAAATATAACTTTGGCTGTCGCTGCAGCAAAGAAGTAAAATATCCATTTTAAGGTTTCATGATAGTCTCCTAATGTTAAATATTTAACAATACCTGAAGCGGTTAAAGGTAAAAGAACACTGGCAATGACTGCTAGGGCTTTAGAGATGAAAATTATCGTATAATATCCTTTATGAGGTTTAATACAAGACCAATATTTTTTATAAGTATCTATCATTAATCTCATATTAACACCTCACTTTCAGAGTTAATTTTCTCTTTTAACTCTTCTAAAGACTTATAACTTTTTATTTTGCCTTTATTTAAATAAAAAATTTTGTCGGCTCTATTAATTAAATCTTCTCTATTAGTTATAACTAAAATAGTATGGTCGGCTTTAAGTCTTACTAAAAGGTCTATAATTTCGTTAGTTGTTTTAGGGTCAAGGGATGCAGTTATATCATCCATGAGAAGGATTTCTGCATCTGTTAAAAGACTTCTAGCGATAGAAAGAAGTTGTTTTTGACCACCTGATAAATTAGAAGCATTCCCTGTTAAAACAGTACTATAACCTTTAGGTAGGCTCATTATATGTTCATGTAGACCTACTTCTTTGATTACTTCTTCTCCTCTTTTTTTATTACTATTAACTAATCTTAAATTATCTCTTATACTCATGTTATAAATAAAAGGATTTTGTTTAACTAAGGTTATATTAGAAGCATAGATACTATTACTATATTCATAGATATTAACACCATCTAAATATATTTCTCCACTGTTTACTCTATAAAACCTTAATAAGAGGTCAAATAGAGTTGTTTTACCACTACCAGATGGCCCAATAAAGATATTTAAAGTGTTAGGCTTTATCTTTAGATTAACATTATCTAAAACATATTTAAAATTATATTTATAACTTACATTTTTAAAGACAATAGAACCATATATTTCATCATTTTCATATTTGCCAAAAAGATTAGATAAATCATCCTCATAAGTTAAGGCTTCATTTACTCTTTTAACAGAGACATGATATTCTTTTATTTCCCGATATGATGATACTAATTCTTTTAAGTTTTCTATTAACTGGTCATAGTAACCAATAATTAAGATTACTAAGTCAATAGTAGCATTAAATTTAACCATAAAGATTAATAAAACAAGATATAAAATAAACTTTGTGTATTGAGGTATAAGTGTACTGATGTTTTCATTTCTTGCATAATATTTACGTTTTTTAAAATAAGCTTTAGTATATCTATTTAATTTAGTTTGTAACTTTTTATAAAGATTATCTTTTATCGGTAGTGTCTTTATTTCTTTTAAGGCATTTAACTCTTCTACATAAGTAGAATTAATAGTATCATTATGTTTCTTTTGTTCTTTTAAATATCTAGAGTACTTATCCATATTTTTGGTCATGAAGATAATATATATGATTAAAGAAATAACTGTGATAATGGCAAAAATAAAATGGGCTTTAAAGATTAATATTACGGTTAAGATAATCATAAATATTGTAGATATATAGACGGTTATAGAATCTAATAGATAACAAAAACTTGGAATATCATCTCCTACTAAGCTTAACATTTTACCATTATCTAGAGTCTTAGATATTTTTCTTGATGAAGTACATATTTTATTAAATAGTTTTTTATGAATAGTATCACTATAATAAGTTTGAAGAAAACTATAGATATAGTAGTTAAAATACCAGATAACTTCATAGGCAATGTAGGCAATTGCTAGATAAAAGGTGTATGTGTATGCTAGGGTATTACCATCTGTTGCATACTTTATTATTTGACTAGCAAAATAAGGAAATAGAGCCATAACTACATAACCTAAAATACATGTGAAAAAGAAAAGAAAGGTCATAAACTTCTTAAATGGTACTACTTTAAAATCATTATACACTTCTTTTAAATACTTCATGATTACACTCCTATACTTATAGGATAATTATAACAAAAAAATAAAAAGAACTAAATATTATATTTTTAGTTCTCTTCTAATTCATCTTCATCGACAACAACTAAATCTTTTAAATCTTCATTAGCATCATCATAGTCATCATCTTCATCTGTATCACCAGAGTCATAGTTATCTTCTTCAGATTCATCTGGTAAGATTGTATCTTCTTTAATTTCTTCATCCTCTTCTTCTTCGTCCTCATCATCTGTTACTTTAACTATCTTATCAGAAGTATGACGACTTCTTAAGTCCCAGTTACCATCTTCTAAAAGAATGAATCTTTTATCAGTTGTAAGAAGTGTATAATAGTCACCTATTTTCTCCTCAAAAGTTTTATTAGGAAGTTCTAGTAATGTTACTACTCTTTTAAAAAGGGCAGTAGTATTCATTTTTCCTTCTTCTTCTAATATATAATATGTTATATCCTTATGCGATAATAATTCTAAATCTTCTTTTTTCATTTTAGCTAACTTCATAAAAATTCCTCCTATA
>CAMMKE010000049.1 GCA_946497375.1 uncultured Mycoplasmatota bacterium | reverse complement strand
GAACTAAGATAGTTATATTTTGAAGTTACATAGATGGAGAAAAAACGTGACTTAAGCGTTAATTAGGTATGAGTGCATAGTTTCTATGAAATAAGGTGGTACCACGGGTCTAGCTCGTCCTTAGTTTATAGGAACTTTTTATTTTGGAGGAATGCTATGAATACAGAATATGAAGTTAGAATTTTAGAAATTGATAAAGCTTCTTTTATTAATAAATTAGAAAAACTTGGGGCAGAAAAGGTAGGAGACTTTTTTCAGAAATGTTATGTTTATGATTTTAATCCTGTGGTTAAGGGCAAGTGGATTAGACTTAGAACTAATGGTGATGAAAGTACTCTCACTATTAAAAATATTGTTAGTCCTTTGATTGATGGAACGAAAGAAATAGAAATAGCGGTGTCAGATTTTGATAAATGTAACTACATTTTAAGTGAGTTGGGATATAAAGCTAAGAGTTATCAAGAAAATAAACGTGTTAGGTATATTTTTGATGGAGTGGAAATAGATATAGATACGTGGCCAATGTTACCTACTTATGTAGAAATAGAAGGTAAAAGTGAGGAAGAAGTAATGACAGTTGTTAAGAAATTAGGTTATAATGAAGATAGGATTACTACTTTAGATGTTGATAGTATCTATAAAAAATATGGTTATAATTTAAATGTTATAGATGAATTAAAGTTTTAGGAGTGGTAGTATGAGTTTAAGTGAGTTATATAGTGAAGAAGTTAATCAATATAGAAAGACTGGTAAACCACAAGTTGAACCTAGTCAGGCTTTAACGATGTTATTATTAGATAAGAAAGATGTTTTTTTTCCTACTGATGTAAATATTGAGCATTTTTATCATGATTATGAGGATGAAATAAAAGCTGATGCTTTGAAGGTAGAAGATGATTTTGATTTAGAGTCTCCAAAAGATAATGATAAATTTTGGAAAACATATGGTAGTGCTATAGAAGTGTTATTTGATGGTATTACTCAGATGGCACTTATGAGTGGAGAAGATGTTTACCAATACTGTTATGGAGATATTAATAATAAAGTAAAGAAAATAGGAGGGATAAAATGAGATTATATGAAGAATTAAAATGGAGAGGATTAATTAAAGATGTAGCGGGGGAAGATTTAGAAAAATTACTTAATGGGAAACCTATTACTTTTTATTGGGGAACTGATCCTACTGCAGATAGCTTACATTTAGGACATTATTCATCACTTGTAACAGCTAAACGTCTTGCGAAGGCAGGACATCATCCAATTTTGTTGGTTGGAGGAGCGACTGGCCTTATTGGGGATCCTCGTCCTACAGCAGAGCGAGAAATTATTTCTAAGGAACAACTTAATAAAAACTTGGAAGGAATAAAAAAACAAGTAAGTAATATTTTTGATGGCAAAGCAGAAGTTGTTAATAATTATGATTGGTTTAAAGGATATGAATTTACTGATTTTTTAAGAGATGTTGGTAAATATATTAATATTAATTATATGCTTGATAAAGATATCATTAGAAGAAGATTAGAGACGGGTATTACTTTTGCCGAGTTTGCTTATACTTTAATACAAGGTTATGACTTTTTATGGTTATATCAAAATAAAAACTGTGTATTACAAGCAGAGGGAAGTGATCAGTGGGGTAATATTACAACGGGAATTGACTTGATTCGTAAAAAACTAGGTAAAGAAGCTTATGGATTTACTATGCCTTTAGTACTTGATAAATATGGCCGTAAATTTGGTAAGAGTGAAGGTAATGCTTTATGGTTAGATAGAAATAAAACTTCTAGTTATGAGTTATATCAATACTTAATAAATGTGGATGATGAGATGGTAATTAGTTATCTTAAAATATTTACTTTTCTTAGTGTAGATGAAATTAATGAGTTAGAGAAATCTAATAAGGAATATCCAGAATTAAGAGAAGCTCATAAGGCTTTAGCAAGAGAAATAATTACTGATTTACATGGAGAAGAGGCTTATAATGAGGCTTTAAATATTAGTGAAGCATTATTTAGTGGAGATATTAAGAATCTTACTAGTAAAGAGATAGAAATGGCTTTTAAAGGACTTGATAAGCTTGTTATAGATAAAGATATGAATATAGTAGATTTTCTTGTAGAGTTTAATATTTGTAGTAGTAAAAGAGAAGCAAGGGAGTTTGTTAATAATAATAGTATTAGTATTAATGGAGAGAAAATTACTGATTTAGAGTTTACTATTAATAAGTCTATTGCTATAGATAATAAATATGTAGTAGTAAGACGTGGTAAGAAGAAATACTTTATTGCATGTTTTGGAGGAAAAGATGAAGAAGAATAAAACTAAAAAGGATTTAAGAGTAGAACAGAAAAGATTAGTTAAATGGTTAAGAGTAATTATTGTTCTTTGTATTGCTATTATTGCTATAGAAGTAGGTTATATAGGTTTATCTTATTATAATAGAAGTAAGTCTATTATTTATACCGATACTTTAAATAGCTTTAAAGAAACTAAAGATGGTTATTTAGTGGTTGGTAATAGTGATTTTAAGAAGAGTAAGTTTAATGATTACGAGAAAGAATATAATAAAGCTAAGTTTGCTAAATATAATAATGACTTTGAAGTAGAGTTTGAAAGTGCTTATACTAAGGGATATTCATCATATTTTAGTGATGTTATAGAATATAGTGACGGATTTATTGCTGTAGGTGGTGCTCAGTATGATAAACAGCAAGTTGAAGATAATGCTACTGATGGGTTAATTGTTTTATATGATAGAGAAGGTAAACAAGTTAAGACTAAGAGTGTACAAATAGCAGGTGATACAACTTTTAATAAAGTATTACTTGTTGATGATGGCTTTATTGTAGTTGGTCAAAGTATCTTACAAAATATGGTTATAGGTAGTGATCCAGATGGTGGTGCTTTGATAATCAAATATGACTTTAATCTAAAGGAACAGTGGAGAGCTAACTTCGGAGGTAGTAAATCTGCAACATTTAATGATGCTATTATTGATGGAGATTATCTATATTTAGTTGGTAAAGATGCTACTCGTTATGGTATGATTGCTAAATATACTTTAGATGGGGAACAAGTTTATGCTAAGACTTATGAATATACTGATACTGTTGGTTTTAGTTCTATTGTAAAAGTAGGTGATGACTTTTTTGTAGCAGGTTCTAAGACTATAAATATTGATGCTAAGGATGCTGATAAAGTTACAGAAGGATTAATTCTTAAATATAATAGTGATGGTGAAGTTTTAGATGAAGTTACTTTCAGTAGAAATAATGCTGCTAGGTTTAATAAGATAGTTAGTGATGGAGATAATTTAATTGTTGTTGGTCATACTTATAAGAAAGATGAAGATAAGTCTACAGATACTTATAATTACTTAGATTATCGTGGTATTATTGTTAAATATAATACTGATTTAGAAAAGGAAGCTAATAATAAAGAGAATGGTGAAGGTATTGATTACTTTAGTGATGTTATAGTTACTAGTGATGGTTACTTAGTAGGGGGAGCATCTTCATCACGTGAACTTGGTAGTAATAATAAAGATTATCGTACTTATTTCTTAAAATATAATAAAGATTTAGAGAGACAGTGGTATAAGTAATGATTTATATAGTTAAGAGCTTTAGGGAGGATAAAGATACTAGTGGTAATCTAAATCCTCCTTTATCAGAAGAAGGAGTAGAGACTGGTAAAAAGTTAAAATTAAAAAATAATGCTATTAAGTTTGATATGTGTTATACATCATTTAAGTTAAAAGACTTTGGTAGTGCTCTTATTCTTGTAGGAGATAAGTTAATAGTTCAGAGAACTCATAGTTTAGATAATAATGAAAAGGAAGAGATAATTAGTTTTGTTAAATCTCTTCCAATGGATAAATCTATTTTAGTAGTAGCAGATGATGATGTTATTTCTGTTATTAAAAATAATTTTGATTGTATAGAGTTGAAATAGATGTTATATTATATACATAAATATATTTAATGAGAGGTGTTCGGTAATGAAATATAAGAGTATAAGTTTAAATGGAACAGATAATTACCAGTATAGTTTAGTTAAATACGAAGATAAATATAAAGATATTTTGGGTTCTATGAAAGAAATTGATGTTAATTTAATTGACTCTGTTATAGCGTGTCCTAGGATTTATAGTGTTGATAGTGACCATCAGGCCTATATGCTTGTTAAGGATGATGATATAGGCGTTGGTGCTACTTATATTGGTACTAGTACTGATGAAAAAGACTTAGAAGTAACATTACAACTTGATGAAGATAAGTTTGATGATGAAGTTGATATGTATAAACTTATTAATCAGTTAGTAGATTCTTTAGGACTTTATTGTTATGAACGTGAAAACATTTATATTTGTTTAAAAAATAAGATAAATTTATCTAAATATAATAGTCTTAAGTATAAAGAAGTGTATTTGCTACCAAATATTTCTACTTATATTTGTAGTAATAATAAATATAATACTTTGATACCTTTATTATTAAAAGAAATTAAGAGCTGTGAAGATACTTTAATTTCTTGGAAACAGACTTGGTGGCAAGAGATTCAACACAGAACTTTAGACGATTTTCATCTTTTATATGATAATGATGATATTGAAAAGTCAGATGAGATGTTTAATAAAGCTTCATCTTTTAGTTTAGTTGATTATATTCGAGATAGAAATGTTACTTTTGATATAGATGGCCATGTTATTTTTTCTAAAAATATAAAGGAAAATGATTCGACATGTGAGTTTACTTATAATGTGAGAAAAGATGGCTTTAAACTTAAAACTTTTGATTTTTTACTTGAAGATAATCACTCTTATACTAAAATAATTACTCCTAATGAAGAGATAAAAAAATCTAAAGAAAAAGGTACTAAAAAAATAACTTATAAGAGTGGTATTGTTGATAAATCTTCTATTTATGCTGAAGTAAAACTTGATGATAATGATGATATTGATAAATGCTATATTGATTTTAGAACACATAGAAATAATGGTAAGATTAATGGTATGTACCTTATAAGGATTAATAATAGAGATAAAAACTTTTCTTTTAGTTATCGAACTGGGAAAGATGATATCTGTAAGTATATTGATAATATTTATTATGATGATGAAAGATTTTCTATGGGGACTTTAAAAAACAGAATAGAGTTTTTTAGGGATGCTATTAATAGTTGCTATAGAAATGGTAGAGGTGCTATTTCTTCTGATATTAATATTAGTGATTTAGTTAATATTGAAAAAGATGTGGTTAATTTTATGAAGAAGATAAAGAGTGAAATACCTTTACCTTATTTACAAGAACAAATAGATAAATTTATTTTAGAATATAGTAATTCTAAAAGTAATGATAAAGTAAAAAAACTGCAGTAGTTGCAGTTTTTATTATAAGCTAGTTAATGATACGTCATCTAGGTCTAATGATTGATTACCATTTGCATTAACTACGAATTCTATTCTAATTCCTGTAGTTCCAGCTGGTGCTTGTGATGTAATTAATCTATAATATGCAAAATCACGATTACTATTAGTTATGTCTTGTTCTCTTATCATAATATTACCACCAATAATATCTCCATAATTAGTTATGAATATTACATTGGCATTAAGTGATACTTGATCTCCTTCGCCTCTTTCAAAGAAGCTTAATTCATAAAAACAATCAGGTTCTATATTGTTTATTACTTGTGATATAGTTGCATCATCTTCTATGTTAACAGACCAATTTCCTGAATGAACTCTTCCTTGACTGTTTTCTGATGTTATATTATCAGGATTAGTTAAAAGCCATCCAGTTGGTTTATCATCGATAACGTTTTCCATTCCACCATTTACTACTAGTTCTCCTCTAGATATACAAGAACATGTACAGTTTTCTGAAGGACCTGTTGGACCAGTAGAACCAGTAGGCCCTTGTATACCAGTTGCTCCTGTTGCTCCGGTTGGCCCCGTTGGACCTGTGCAGTTTTTAGCTAGACATTTAACAACTTCGCAAAGGCAGTTATCTTTGTTATCTTTATAATCTTTGTTTTCATTATTAAAAATCATATTTACCTCCTTCGCTATATATTATGAGGTAGAATAAAACTTAAATAATTAATGTGCTTAATCTTTTAATAATAAAAAAATCAAGGGGGTTAATCCTTGACTTTTTCATTTCCTATTTGTTATAGAATTCAACGATTAGTGACTCATTGATATCCATGTTAAGTTCATTTCTTTCAGGATATCTTACATAAGTACCTTCTTTTTTGTTTTCATCAAAAGTTACATATTCCACACGTTTATTAACTTTAGCTAGTGCTTCATTAGCAGCTTTATGATCTTTAGAATTCTCTTTTAAAGCGATAACACTTCCTGGTTTAACTCTGTATGATGGAATATCTACTTTCTTACCATTTACAGTAATGTGTCCATGGTTTACAAGTTGTCTTGCTCCGCGACGAGTAGTAGCAAATCCCATACGATATACTAAGTTATCTAGACGAGACTCTAATAAGATTAAGAAGTTTGTACCATGTACACCTGGCATTTTACCAGCTTCTTTAAATGTCTTTTTAAATTGCTTTTCGTTAACACCATACATAAAACGTAATTTTTGTTTTTCTTTTAATTGGTTACCATAATCACTTGGTTTACCATGTCTAGCATTTCCATGTTGTCCTGGTCCATATGGTCTTTTTGCAAGTTCTTTACCAGTTTCAGTTAAAGAAAAACCAACACGTCTTGATTGTTTGTAACTTGGTCCTGTATATCTTGCCATGTATTTTCTCCTTTCCTTATATTTGCATTTTCTTGATTTGTCTTCACCATTTATTCAGGGAGTATTTCTTTCACCTTCCAGCACAAAAGTTACTAAAACTTTCGAAAACACATTGAATAAAGTAAGACATTGCTGTTTCAAGTAAATTGCTCTAATATCATATTATGAAAATTTCTTTTTGTCAAGTTTTTGTAGCATAAAATGTTAGTTTATGTTATGATGTTATAGTAGAGGTGATAGTAATGGGACATACACTTTTATTTATAATCTGTGTTATCATTGTAGTTTTAATTTTAGTAATTACTATTATCACTATCTTGAAAAGAAGACAAAAGAGGTATTACCAAGATATATACGACAATTTAGAGCGAGAGAAAAACTTAATTGGAAGTACACCTGTGCTTTTAGAGCTTTCTAAGTTAGAACCAATTATTAAGAATGAAAAGATGGAAGAGAAGTATCAAAAGTGGGAAGAGAGATTTGATACTATTAAAAATGTTGATATTCCAAAGATAGATGATATGCTTATAGAGTTAGATACTTTATTAGATAAGAAAGAATATAAGACGGCTAAATTTAGAATTGCAAAGTGCGAGATGGAAGTCTATAAAGTTAGAGAGCAAGCGGATGATTTACTTGACCAGATAAAAGAGATAACTTTGAGTGAAGAGAAATATCGTAGTATTATTAGTAAACTTAAGACTAAGTATAGAGCATTAAATAAAGAATATAATGGCCATAAAAATCTTTATGAAGAGATGGCAGAAGCGATAGAGTTACAACTTGAAAATATAGAGAAGCGTTTCTTAGAGTTTGAGAAGGCTATGGATGATAATATGTATAGCGATGTGGTACATATTGTTAAAGCTTTGGATACTATGATAGAACATATGGAGATAGTGGTAGAAGAAGTTCCTGATTTAATGCTTATGTGTAAACAGATGATACCTAAGAGAATTAAAGAGATTGAAGATACTGCTAAAGATATGACAGAGAAAGGTTATCCTATTGAATATTTAAATCTTGATTATAACTTAGAAGAGTCTCGTAAGAATGTGGGAACTATTTTAGATAGAATTAAAGTTTTAAATCTTGAAGATTGTATGTTTGAGTTAAAAACTATTCTTGATTATTTAGATAGTATCTTTGTTGATTTTGAGAAAGAGAGACTTTCAAGAAAAGTATATGAAGAAGGTATTAGAGATTTTGCTAAGAAGTTAAAGAAAACTGATAAGGTAGTTAGTGATATTTATGACCAGTTAGATGATATTAAGAATATGTATGACCTTAATGAGGAAGATGTTAATATTATTAATGAAGTTAATAAAGACTTGACTTCTATTAAAGATGAATATAAAAATCTAGTAGATAGAGTTAAGAATAAAGCGACTCCTTATTCCTTAGTAACTAAAGAAGTAGATGAACTTACACTAAAACTTAAACAAACAGAATCAACTTTAGATGTGGCTTTGAAGAGTCTTGGTAATATGTATGAAGATGAACAAAGAGCGAGAGAACAGTTAGGTGAGATTGATAAATTACTAAGAGAATGTAAAGAGAAGATGAGAGAGTTTAAACTACCTATAATAAGTGATAACTATTTTGTGGAACTTAATGAAGCGAATGAAGCGATAGAAGAGGTAGTTAAAGAATTATCTCGTAAACCTATTGTTATTAAAACTCTTAATACTAGAGTTGATACGGCTAGAGATTTAGTGTTAAAACTTTATAATACAACTTTAAATATGATAAATAAAGCTAAGTTAACAGAGGCTTTAATTGTCTATGGTAATAGATATAGAAGTTTACATGAAGATATTAATAATGGCCTTGATAGAGCTAGTTCCCTATTCTATAAAGGTAATTATGATAGTGCTTTAAAATTATGTGTTGATACTGTTAAATTAGTTGATGATACGATAGAAGGAAAGATTAAAGCTTATGAAAGTAAGATTTAATGAGAATGGAAGGGGAACATATGAGTTTTTAACAGTAGCGGTTACATGTTTAATACTTAGTGCGATACTTTTGTTTATAGTTATTAATAATAATCAAAAAGAGAAGTATGAGGTATTTAGATATAATGCTAAGACTGTAGGTATTAATGCTGTTAATTATAATAATGAGACTAGTG
>CAMMKE010000048.1 GCA_946497375.1 uncultured Mycoplasmatota bacterium | reverse complement strand
CTATTGTATTAGCAGATTCATCATTAATAGTACCACTTAATATAATTATTCTATTCTTTAATAACTTAGAAAAAATATCATAACTTCTTTCACCATTTATTTCTTTATCTACAATCATTGGTACTAAATTCATATTATCACCTAATTCTACTATATCCAAATAAACTTTAAATTATACCCTACAAGATGTGGCAAAATTATTAGACTTTGCATGGTAAGTTTGGTATAATCATATATAGAATTAAGAGGGTGTTAATATGATAGAAGATGTTAAAGTAACAATAAATGGTAAAGAAGAGATAGTAAGCAGAGGTACAACTTTATTGCAATTAAGTAAAGAATATCAGAAAGATTATCGTTTTCCTATTATTCTTGCAAGTGTTAATAATATATATAAAGAACTTAGTTATGTAGTTAATGATTCTTGTGGAATAACTTTTTTCGATTTGAATTCTAAGATAGGTAATAGAGCTCATATTGCTGGGTTGACCTTTCTTTTAGTAGTTGCTGTTAAAGAGATATTTGGACTAGATGCCAATATTAAAGTAATGCACTCTTTAGATAAGGGAATCTATATTAAAACAACTTTTCCTCTTACTGAGACAATTTTAAAGACAATAGCTAGAAAGATGTTAAAACTAGTTGAGATGGATCTATCTATTACTAAAGTTAGTGTTGATAGAATATCTGCAATACATTATTTTGAGAGTATTAATGATTTAGCTAAGGCTAAAATTATGAAGTATAATACTAATACTTCTATTACTCTTTATAGACTTTCTAATTACTATAATTACTTTTATGGACAAATGCCTCCATCTACTAGCTGTTTAAAAGAGTTTAAATTAACTTATGTCGATGATAATGGTTTTGTATTACAGTTTCCTACAGAATATTCTCATAATCAAATTAAAACATATACTCATCATCCTAATATGTTTAAAGTCTTTAAAGAATGTAGAGATTGGACTAAATTAATGAAAATAGAAACTATTGCTGATTTAAATGAAGTTGTTAGTCATGGGAAGATTGCAGATTTAATTAGAATAGATGAAACTTTACAGAGTAATAGACTATTAAATGTGGCTAGAAAGATAGTAGATAATAAAAAAGATAAGAAAATAATATTACTTGCTGGTCCATCTTCTAGTGGTAAAACGACAACTACTACTAAACTTTGTATGTATTTAAAGAGTTTTGGACTTAATCCTAAAATGATTAGTATGGATGATTACTTTGTAGATAGAGATAAAACACCAGTTAATGAAAAAGGTGAGAAAGATTATGAGTGTTTTGAGGCTGTTGATAATAAGTTATTAACCAAACAAATTAATGAATTATTAGAAGGTAAAGAAGTATTGGCTCCTATTTATAACTTTAAAGAAGGAGTTAAAGAGTTTGTTAAAGAGTTAAAATTAGATAAAGATGATATTTTGTTAATAGAAGGAATACATGCCTTAAATCCTAAAGTGTTAAAAGAGATACCTGCTAAGAATAAATTTAAAATATATTTATCTGCTTTAACAGAACTTAATATAGATTACCATAATCGTTTTCCTACTACAGATAATAGACTCTTAAGAAGAATAATTAGAGATAATAGGACTAGAGGTTATAATGTAGTAGATACGTTAAAAGTTTGGAATAATGTTAGGAGTGGAGAAGAAAAGTATATATTTCCTTATCAAGATGAAGCAGATGCCACTATTAACACAGCTTTAATATATGAATTAGGAGTATTAAAAACATATGTTGAGCCTCTACTTTATTCAGTGGATGAAGATTCAGCTTATTATGAAGAGGCAAAGAGACTTTTAAATATCTTAAGACTTATATTACCTATACCAAGTGAGAGTATTCCAGATGATTCTATACTTAGAGAATTTATTGGTGGTAGTTGTTATCATGATTAAGACTTTTAGAGTCTTTTTCTTTTTGTTAATTAATAGTAAATAAATTTTGACAAAATTAATAGTAAATAAATTTTGTCAAAATTCTTTCATATTTTCCCAAAAGATGTTATTATTTAATTAGAATAATTTGATAATATAAGGAGGTAGATAAAGTTTAATGGTTAAAAATATAGGGAGAACTTTGAAAGAGAATAAGAAAAAGGTGGCTATTATTACTCTTGTAGTTCTTTTAATTATAATTATTGGTGTTTCATATGCTTGGCTTAGGACAACTTTAAAAGGAAAAAAGGATGTTCAAATTATAGTTGGTAATATAGATTTAGTCTTAAATGAAAAAAATGATGGTATACAACTTGTGAATGTTATTCCAACATATGATGATGATGGAAAAAGTGGTACACCTTATCAGTTTTCACTTGAGAATAAAAGTAATATAGGATTATATTATACACTTTCATTAGTAGATGATGAAGAAGCTTTATCTAATTGTCAAACAACAGATGGAGGAAGTTGTGAATTGTTAGATCCTAGAGATGTAAGATATGAACTTAAAATGGGAGATAGAACATTTACAGGAAGTCTTTCTGATTCATCAATTATAAGTTATGGAGTTATAGATTCTAAAGAAGTAATTGATGGAGAGTTAAAAGTTTGGTTAAATATAAATGCTACTAATGAAGCGATGGGTAAAGTGTATTTAGGACAACTTAAAGTATTTGCAACACAACAAGTAGATGACCCTGATTTTGAACAAGGAAATGATGCAGTTAATGCTCCGGATATGGATAGTAATATGATAGCAATTAAACATGATGGTTATAATTGGGTTAAAACGGATACTAGTAATGGTTGGTATAACTATGATATGGGTATATGGGCTAATGCAGTTACTGTAAAAAGTGATAAGTTAGCTGAATACATAAGCGCTCCAGTTGGAACAGAAATAAATATGGATGATGTAGAAACAATGTGGGTATGGATACCAAGATATAGTTATACAATAGCAAGTGAGAATGGAACAACTTATTATGGAAAAAGAGGAGTGTATTTGAACAGTAATCCAACAGCAGCGTTACCAGGAGAGATAGATATTAAGTTTATAAGTAAAGATGAAAAAGATACAGGTACTGCAAAATATCTTGCAACGGAAAAACCTAAAAATTGGTATACACCAGATGCTTTTACTTATGATGGAGAGGAACTATCAGGAATATGGGTTGGAAAGTTTGAGACAAGTAGTAGTAATCCGAGTGCCGAATATGGAGGAGGAAATGTAACTAATCTTGATGCGATGATAAAACCAAATGTAACAAGTTGGAGAAATATAAGTGTAAGTAATATTCATACAGTAGCGACAAAAGTAAGTGCAGAAGGGAATAGATATGGATTTAGTACAAAAATGAACTCACATTCTATGAAAAATAATGAATGGGCAGTAGTAAGTTATTTAAGTCAAAGTAAATATGGGAAATTAGGAAATGAGAACTATACAGGTGCAGAAAAGGAAGTATATCAAAATAAATCAGATAGTTATATAACGGGATGTAGTTATGGAAGTCCAAGTAATGCAAATACAGATTATGGATGTCAATATACCTATGATAATAATATAAGAACAGAAGAAGGAATGACAGGAAAAGGAGTAGGAGCCAGTACAACGGGAACAATCTATGGTGTATATGATATGTCAGGAGGAGCTTGGGAGTATGTTATGGGAAACTATAACGATATGGTAGCTTCAAGTGGATTTGAGAGTATGCCAGAAGCAAAGTATTATAACAAGTATACAAGTAATAATCCTAGTACAGCATGTAATGGAAGTGAATGTTTAGGACATGGATTAAGTGAAACAAGAGGATGGTATAATGATTCTAAAACTATGGTAAGTGAGGAGTACCCATGGTTGTTGCGCGGCGGTAACTCTTATGCTGGTGGTAATTATGCGGGCGTTTTCTGTTTCAATACTAATAGTTGGAACATTGGTGGTGCTCACAGCGATGGCTCGTTCCGCCTCGTGATGAGCGTGACTAGTCCGTAAGGACTAACTCTTCTTCACTGAGCAAAATAAGATGGTAAAAATAGAGAAAGAAAGAATATTGTCGAATTATTCGTGATGATTAGCCTCGGGGCCCTCTTTTTTGCCCCGAGGCGATTTTCGTTTTTTTTTGATTATTTGTAAAGAAGTAGAAAAAGTCCGTGGCTTTTCTTTTGATAAGCCACGGACTTAATTATATTTTAATAAAATTATCTTTACCTACTCCACATATTGGACATTTCCAATCATCGGGTAAGTGTTCAAATTTTATGTCTTCTTTTTCATCATCATATATATAACCACAGATTGTGCATTTATATTTATTTCCTTTTTTCATATTTTCCTTCTCCTTTGTTTCATTATATGTTGGTGCTTTAGAAGGTGATTTACCTTTTAAAACTTCATGATAGTATTTGTATGTCATTGGTGTTTTATTAGATGTTTGTTTTGTGTTTTTAATCTTTATTAAAAATACATCATGAGTATTAACATCTATTATATCTATAACTTCTCCTATTATATATCCTGATATATTTTCTAATACTACAGGTAAGTTATTTATTTCCTCCCATTCTATATCTTTGAATTTGTCTATGTCCTTTGAAGAAAAATATCCAAATGTTGAAATTGTTTTTTGCTTTGTTTCTTCTGTTAAAATAGATATTGCACATTTTTTGTTTTCTTTTAATGCTTTATTTGTATAGTTTTCTTTGTTTAAACTTATAGATATTATAGGATTTTTTGATGTTATTTGCATTACTGTATTAATAATACAGCCTACATTTTTATTATTATCTTTTGTAGTTACTATATACATACCATAAGTAATATTGTTTAAAACTGCTGTATCCATACTTCCTCCTTCAATGTTAATTATATCATATTAACCGATAGTAAAACTGGAAAAAACTTTCATTGTTATTTAATTTTAGTTTTTGTACAATGAAATTGTCATCTAATAATTAGATGATAGGGATTAAATCATTGTACTGTTTTCTCTTGATGTTGGTACTTCGCTCTTTTATTGCTTCCAAATATTTTGGTTGTTGCGCGGCGGTGGTTTTTTGTGTAATTGATTTCGTCAATATTCTTTGTTGCTCTATTTTGATACGATGCTCGTAAGGCTCGTTCCGCCTCGTGATGAGCGTGACTACGATATAATCGTAATTTAAGTTATTGTGTATATAATAAAAAATTAATATCCTAGAGATTTAATTCCTACTTTTATAAGTAAACTTATATATATGATGATGGTTAGTAGTTTATTTGGGCGGATATCAGTAATCATAGGCAAGGCTCTTAGCCTTGTTTTTGTTATGTAGTTTTGATAAAATTTGTTTGGGAAAAACTTTTAAATACCGTTTTATTTATGTTATGGTGCGCGGCGGTGGTTATAATAATACTACTAATGCGGGTGTTTTCAACTTTAACGCAACTATTAATCTTGGTGGTCCTAACAGTAACAACTCGTTCCGCCTCGTGATGAGAACTATGATATAAGAATTATTTAAGTTATTATAGATATAATAAAAAATATTTATCATAGAGAGTTTTTTTCCAATTCATTTTATGAATAAAAAATGAAGTAATATATTTCTAGTTAGTAGGTTTTTCGAATACTAGAAAGTATGTGTTTAAAACTATTTGTTTATATAGATTGTTTTTCTTAGTAATTTATGGTACTTTTTTGTTGGGAGAAACTTAAAAGTTATTTTGTGATGTGATTTAGTTGTTGCGCGGCGGTAACAATAACAACACTTCTAATGCAGGTATTTTCAACTTCAATACCTGGAATCTTGGTAATGGTAACAACAATGGCTCGTTCCGCCTCGTGATGAGAGACTATGATATAAGAATTATTTAAGTTATTATGTATATAATAAAAAATAAATATCATAGAAAGTTTTTTCCAATTCATTTTATGAATGAAAAAATGAAGTAGTATGTTTCTAGTTAGTAGGTTTTTCGAATACTAGAAAGTATTGTGTTTAAAATTATTTATTTATATATATTGTTTTTCTTAGTAATTTATGGTACTTTTTTGTTGGGAAAAACTTAAAAGTTATTTTGTAATATGATTTAGTTGGTGCGCGGCGGTAACTATAACGATACTACTAATGCAGGTGTTTTCAACTTTAATCGTACTACTACTCAGGCCGCTGGTAACATTAACAATTCGTTCCGCCTCGTGATGAGAGACTATGATATAAGAATTATTTAAGTTATTATAGATATAATAAAAAATGAAGTAATGTTTCTCTAATTAGTAATAATTGAATATTAGAGGACTTTTTTATTGTATCTTTTTGTTTTTTATGTTAATTTTTAAGTAGGGAAAAATTTAAAAACTATATTCTTTTTAGTGGATGTTTGTTCATGTTGCGCGGCGGTAACTATAATACTGGTGGTAATAATGCGGGCGTTTTCTATTTCAATACTAATAGTTGGAACATTGGTAATGCTAACAACAATGGCTCGTTCCGCCTCGTGATGAGGACTATGATATAAGAATTATTTAAGTTATTATTTATATAATAAAAAATAAATATCATAGAAAGTTTTTTCCTTTTTGTATATACAAATAAAAAAACGAAGTAATTTTTTTCTAGTTAGTAGGAGATGAATACTAGAAAAATATAACATTTTGGAGGGCGACTATGGATGATTTAGAAGGATTAGTTATCTATAAACAATATGTAGAGCTTATTTATTATACTCTTTCAATACTTTTAAAATATCCTAAGAGTGAAAGATTTTCTTTAGCTCAAGATATTAAAAATTCTACTTATGATGGTCTTAAAGATATTATTTATGCTCAGAAAGAATATGATAAGAAAAAAAGACTTTCATATTTAAATGAACTTGATGCTAATCTTAAAATTATTAAAGTATTAATTAGAGTTTCTCATAAGAAAAAATATATTAATTCTAAAAATTATACGGCATGGAGTAAGAAACTTACTAATATTTCTAATCTTAATGGAGGTTGGATTAGATCATGCCTCACACGATAAGAAATGAGTTTGATAAACATTTAACTATTGAAGCCTTGCTTGATGCTCATGAACGTGCTAGTAAGACTAAGAGATATTCTAGGGAAGTATTAAAGTTTGATATAGATTTAGAGTCTAATATAGTTAATCTTTATAAAAAATTAAAAAATGGTACATATAAAATGGGTAAATATAGAACTTTTAAAATATATGAACCTAAAGAAAGAGTTATAAGAGCATTACCTTATGTGGATAGAATTGTTCATCAGTGGTATATTCATGAATTTATTAAACCTTATGTTGTTCCTAGATTTATTAGTGATTCTTATGCATGTATAGAAGGAAAAGGTACTCATAAAGCGGTTGATAAAGCTCAAGAGTATATGCAGAAGATGAAGAATAAATATAGTACTTATTATATTGTTAAATGTGATATAAAGGGATTCTTTTATAATATAGATAAAGATGTTTTATATAATATTTTGAAGAAATTTATTAAAGATGAGAAACTCTTGGCTTTGACTTATGAGTTTATATATAATGATGGAGAAGAGGTAGGGCTTCCTATAGGAAATTATACTTCTCAGTTCTTTGCTAATATTTATATGAATGAACTTGATCATTATGTTAAAGAAGGACTTAAAATTAAATATTATGTAAGATATATGGATGATTTTATTATGTTTGTTAGGACTAAAGAAGATGCTAAGAAAGTTCTTTTTGAAGTATCTAAATATGTTAGTGAAGTACTTCGTTTGGAACTTAATAATAAGAGTAGATATTATCCTAATAAAATGGGACTTGATTTTTGTGGATTTAGAGTATATGAGAGTTATAGATTGCTTAGGAAAAGAAGTATTAAAAAGATTAAGAGAAAAGTTAGAAGATGGAATATGCTATATGAAAGAGGACTTCTTGATTTAGATAAAACAGTACTTGAGTGGAATTCTTGGCTTGCTCATAGTTCTCATGGAAAGTGTTATAAATTACAGATGAATATATATAATAAAATAATCTTTAAAGAGTATTTAAAAAAGCCTTATGTAGAGACTTATGGAAGAATATTGTAGCCGAGGAAGGTGAATGGTGTGAGCGTATATGAGAAAACTAGATGGGTTTTTATTATAAATATTGCACTTATATTGTATGTACTATTTGTTTTTGGCCCTTCTGCTATGCCTATTGTTGGATTTGTTGTTGATATACTTTTATTGTTAGGTAGTCTTTATCTTATAAATGACAATATTTTTGCGTATAATGAGAAATATAAGAAAATAACATACTATGTTACTAGTGTAATTATAGTATGTAGTTTTTTAGTTAATAATAAAGATTTAGATCTTTATTCGTTTGTGATGACTTTTCTTAGATTTATGTTGTTCTTTTTTGTTATTATAGAAGGTGCTTTTGTAATAGAAGGAATAGTAGTAAAGAAAAAGGCAAATAAAAATAAGTGATTGGTTTGCAAAAAATATTTATTTCTTATATAATACTTTTATTAATTTTGGGGGTGTTATAATGAATTTTAATGAGATAGATTCACTTACTTACGATAAATATACCTTTGGTAAATGTATAAGAAAACAAAGGGAAGAACAGAGCATTTCTGTAAGATGTCTTGCTAAAAACTTGAATATATCCCCAATGTATTTGAGTGATATTGAAAGAGGTAATAGATATGATCCTGTTAAAGGAGATACTTTAAGTGGTCTAATAGAATACTTAAATATTCCAGAAGAACAGGTTGTATCATTTTGTGATATGGCATATGCTACTAAAGGGTATAGTGAATATGGCAAATACTTGATGGAAAATAGAAATGCTAGAGTTTTTTTGAGAAGAATTATGGAGATGGATCTTTCTTCTTTAGAATGGGATGTTCTTGATGGTGTATTAGATGAAGTTATAAATAATAGAGAAAACAAAAAGATAATATAAAATATATTGATTTTTTTGCTAAAATATTAATAATATTATATATTTTAATGTTAAGTGGTATTGTTGATTTTGTTACTATAATTGGATTGTTTTTCAGTAAATGTAGAAAAAATTTAATAAATAATCATTGTATTTTTATTTTATTGATGATACCATTTTCTTGACAGGGTGGTTTTATGAAGAGTTTGAGTATAATAGTTCCTGTTTATAATAGTGGAGCTTATCTTGAAGAGTGTTTAAATAGTTTAGTTTTACAAGATGTTGTGGATTTTGAAGTAATTATTGTAGATGATAATTCTAGTGATAATAGTTTAGATATAATAAAAAAATATTGTGAGTTGTTACCTGATGTTTTTAAATATATTCATTTAGATGAAAATAAAGGTGTTTCTGTTGCTAGAAATATTGGCCTTAAATATGCTAGTGGTGAGTACATTGGTTTTGTAGATAGTGATGATTTTGTTCATAGATATATGTATGGAGATATGTTGACTTTAATAGGTAAGTGTAAATGTTTAAAAGTTGTATCTACTGGAGTTCAAAGAGTTTTGGAAAAAGATAGTAGTAAATGTTTTATTGAGAG
>CAMMKE010000047.1 GCA_946497375.1 uncultured Mycoplasmatota bacterium | reverse complement strand
CAAGCTGGTGTTGAACCACAAATGGAAACAGTTTGGAGACAAGCTGATGAATTTAAAGTTCCTAGAATGATTTTTGCAAATAAAATGGATAAGATGGGAGCTAACTTTGAATATAGTTTAAAAACTATTAAAGAGCGTTTAGGAGTTAATGCTAAACCTATACAATGGCCTATTGGTGCTGAAGCTGAGTTCCATGGTGTTATTGATTTAGTTGCTATGAAAGCTTATCTTTTTGATGGTACTGAGGCTGAAGAGTCTAAAGAAATAGAAATTCCTGCAGACTTAAAAGATTTAGCAGAAGAGAAACATGCTGATTTACTTGATGCTGTTGCTGAATTCGATGATGAGATGATGGAAACATATCTTGAAGGTGGAGAAGTAACAGTAGAAATGATTAAACGTGCTATTCGTAAAGGATGTCTTGCAGCTAAGTTCTTCCCAGTTATGTGTGGTACTGCTTTAGGTAATATGGGTATTAAACCATTACTTGATGCTGTTATTGATTACTTACCAAGTCCTTTAGACATTCCATCTATTAAGGGACATAACTTAAAGGGAGAAGAAGAAGTTCGTCATCCAAGTGATAGTGAACCATTTAGTGCTTTAGCATTTAAAGTTATGACTGATCCATTCGTTGGACGTTTAACATTCTTTAGAGTTTATTCAGGTCATTTAGCTAGTGGTAGTTATGTACTTAACTCTACTAAAGATTCTAAAGAAAGAATTGGTCGTATATTACAAATGCATGCTAATACTCGTAAAGAAATTAGTGATGTATATACTGGTGATATAGCAGCTGCTGTTGGTCTTAAGAATACTACTACTGGTGATACATTATGTGATGAGAAGAAACCTATTATCTTAGAGAAACTTATTGTTCCTGAGCCAGTTATTCAACTTGCTGTTGAACCTAAGAGTAAAGCTGACCAAGATAAGATGGCACTTGCATTACAAAAACTTGCTGAAGAAGATCCAACATTTAGAGTACATACTGATCATGAAACTGGTCAAACTGTTATCGCTGGTATGGGTGAGTTACACCTTGATGTCTTAGTTGATCGTATGAAACGTGAGTTCCATGTTGAAGCGAACGTTGGTGCTCCACAAGTTGCTTATCGTGAGACTATTAAACAAGCTGCTGATTGTGAAGGTAAATACATTAAACAATCTGGTGGTCGTGGACAATATGGTCACGTTTGGATTAAGTTTGAACCAAATCCTGATAAAGGTTATGAATTTGTTGATCAAATCGTAGGTGGTGTTGTTCCTCGTGAATATATTCCTGTTGTTGATAAGGGCTTACAAGAAGCAATGCAAACTGGTATTTTAGCAGGATACCCTATGATTGATGTTAAAGCAACATTATTTGATGGTTCATATCATGATGTTGACTCTAGTGAAATGGCGTTTAAAATTGCTGCCTCTATGGCTTTAAAAGAAGCTAAGAATAAGTGTCAAGCAGTACTTCTTGAACCAATCATGAAAGTTGATGTTACGACACCTGATGAGTACTTCGGTAACGTTATGGGTGACTTAACAAGTCGTCGTGGACGTCCACTTGGACAAGAATCTCTTGGAAATGTGGTTAAATTATCAGCAATGGTTCCACTTTCTGAGATGTTTGGTTATGCTACTAACTTACGTAGTAATACTCAAGGTAGAGGAAACTTTGTTATGACATTTGATCATTATGAAGAAGTTCCTAAAAATATTGCTGAAGAAATCATTAAAAAGAGTGGAAATTAATAAAACTCTATAAAATTAGTTCTAAACAGTTGCAAATTTGCTAATTGTTAGATAAAATATATAGTGAAATTAAAAGAGGAGGAAAAAAATATGGCAAAACAAAAATTTGATCGTTCAAAACCACATGTTAACATTGGTACAATTGGACACGTAGATCATGGTAAAACTACATTAACTGCAGCTATTACTAAATGTTTACATGATAAAAACCCTGCATGGGCTGATTTTACAGATTATGCAAACATTGATAAAGCTCCAGAAGAAAGAGAACGTGGTATTACAATTAATACTGCACACGTAGAATATCAAACTGAAAAACGTCATTATGCTCACGTTGACTGCCCAGGACATGCTGACTATGTTAAAAACATGATTACTGGTGCTGCTCAAATGGATGGTGCAATTCTTGTAATTGCTGCTACAGATGGAGCTATGGCTCAAACTCGTGAACATATCCTATTATCACGTCAAGTTGGAGTACCTCGTATGGTTGTATTCTTAAACAAATGTGATATGGTTGATGATGATGAGTTAATCGATTTAGTTGAGATGGAAGTTCGTGACTTATTAAATGAATATGGTTACGAAGGAGATGAAACTCCTATCATTAAGGGTTCTGCTCTTAAAGCTCTTGAGGGAGATCCTAAGTATGTTCAAGCTATCTATGATTTAATGGATGCTGTTGATGAATGGATTCCTACTCCTGAGCGTGATACTGATAAACCTTTCTTAATGAGTATCGAAGATGTATTCACAATCACAGGTCGTGGTACAGTTGTTACTGGACGTGTTGAACGTGGACAATTAAAACTTAATGATGAAGTTGAAATCGTTGGTATTAAACCAACTCAAAAGACAGTTGTTACTGGTATTGAAATGTTTAGAAAACAACTTGATTATGCTGAAGCTGGAGATAATGCAGGAGTTTTACTTCGTGGTATCTCTCGTGAACAAGTTGAACGTGGACAAGTTTTAGCTAAACCAGGAAGTGTACATCCACATCATAAATTCAAAGCTGAGGTTTATGTACTTAGCAAAGAAGAAGGTGGACGTCATACTCCATTCTTCAGTAACTATCGTCCACAATTCTATTTCAGAACTACTGATGTTACTGGTGTAATTACTTTACCAGAAGGTGTAGAAATGGTTATGCCTGGTGATAACGTAACAATGGAAGTTGAATTAATTCACCCAATTGCTATTGAAAAAGGTACTAAGTTCTCTATCCGTGAGGGTGGACGTACTGTTGGTGCTGGTGTTGTTTCTGAAATCGAAGGATAATAGAAACTTAAAAGAAGTCCTAAGACTTCTTTTTTTGTGCTTTTTTTGTTATAATCTGTTAGAAAGGTAAGATATTATGAATGTATTAGCACAAATTTTTGGAGCTTTCGCTTTATTGTTTTTAGTTATTAGTTATCTGCAAAAGAAACGGATTAATTTTTTAAATTTTCAATTCTTTGCTAATATTTTTTATGTATTACAGTATTTTGTTTTACATGCTTATAGTGGAATGGTTGCCTTTTTAATTTCAACTATTAAGATGTTTATTTTTCGTATTGGTGAAAAGAAAAATAAATCTACAAGTATTTTTTTTCTTATACTTTTAGAATTTAGCTTTGTAGTTTTGGGAATTTTAACTTATGAAAATTTATATTCTTTAATTCCTATTTTAGGTGCTTGTTTATTTACATATGGAGCATGGCAAAGAAATTTGAAGATAACTTATTTTATAGGAATAGTAGTAGCACTTATAAGTAATGTATATGATATTATTGTTGGTGCTTATGTTTCTGTAATTAGTAATTTATTTGAGCTTTTGGCAAGTTTGATAGGCTTTATTAGAATTTTTAAATCATCTAATGAAGATAACTAGTTTACGTTTGTTATTATAAATGATATACTTATTATGGTGTTAAATATGAAAAGAAAAGATATTATTTTAGGTGTTGTTGGTATTGTTGTAATAGTAGTGATTGCTTTCTTTCTTGCTAATATTATTCATGACAACCATGTAAAATCAATTAATAAACAGGAAAATAAAAAACAAGAGGAAGTTGAAGAGAAGGAAGATAAAATTGAAGTTAATGGAGTGGAGATTAATTTTAAGACGTATAGAGTTGATAGTAGTTTCTTTTTAAATGTTCCTGATACTTTTACAATGTTAGATGAGGCAACGTTAAAGAGTAAATATAATTATAATAATCGTCCAGAACTTGTATTTATGAGTGAGACAGATTTTGAGCATGTTTTTGTTAGTACTACTAATGAAGATATGACTGATGATGGTTTAGAAGCATATCTTAATAACAGGGTAGCAGGTCTTACAGGTATGACTGTAATAGATAGTGGAGTATATCAAAAATATGATAAGACTTTTGCAAGATTAGTGGTAACGGATGCGAATACATATTATAATATGAGATTCTTTACTCTAGATAATAAATTAGTTACTGTTGAATTCAACTGTTCTGTTAATACTTATGAAGAGTGGGAAAAAGTTGCTAATGAAATAATGGATAGCCTTTGCTTTAATGAAGACGATATAAAAAAATATTCTAGCGATTAGAATATTTTTATTTGTAGAAATCATTAGCAATTTTTTCAGCAAAACTTGCGGTAGAATCAGATAACATATGTAAATAAACAAATACAGCTTCTAAAAAATCATCTAAGGTAGCATTATCTTTGTTTACATCTATTATTTCTCTATTTAATAAAAGATTATGTTTATTATTTATATCATTGTTTAACTTTTCCCAAACAGCGATATTTTCTTTAAACAATTTTATAATTTCATCTTGTTTTTCTTTAGTAGTAAGTTTTTTATAAGCTTCTACTAAATTATTAAATTCTTTATTATTTTGATTTTCCATTAGACATATCTTCTCCTTTTAATTTAGCGATTTCTTTGTCTATATGAGCATCCATAGTAGCCCTTTGTGCTTCATCTCTTGGAGTGTTTCCACTAAATTTAGCATGATATAGTTGTCTTTGCTGTTCTAATTCTGCAATTTTTCTATCAACAGACTCATTATTAATTGCTTGTTCTGCAGCTTCACTGTATTGTTTCATGATATCATCGCTATCATATAACTTTTTAGGCTTTTTGCCTGTAAAGATAGCTCCTATTTTTCCAAAAACACTTTTATTGTTATAGTCACTTTGTGCTTGTTCATACATATCATGAGCTGTAGCAGTTATTTCTCTTTGTTTTGCTTCATCTCTTTTTCCTTGATAATATTCTGCTCTTTTTTGTTCTGCTTCAACATACTTATTGTAGTTTGTTATTTTGTCATTTAAACGTGCTATACGTTCTCTTAAATAATGAGCTCTAGCTGGATCTGTATATTCATTATAATGAGTTTCTTCTCCATAAGTTTCTCCTTTCTCATAATCATATTTAACTGGATTATGTTTATCAGTGCTAATAGATGCTAGCTCACTTTCTGCTTTTCTTAATTGCTGTTGTAGTTCATTTAAACTTTCCATAATTATCCTCCTTTCTTTATTTATAACATAAATACTAATAATTTAGTAGTGTATTTTACATAATAAGTGTAAAATATTTATTTTTTCTTTTCTTTGTTTAGATTCTTATATAAATTATATGGTAGAGGACTAATGATTAGTTCAAACTCACCAATATATTCTGTTACTAATGAATTAAAACCTAGTTTCATTTCATTAAGACCACTATATTTATTTATCTTTGTAAATTCGCCACTGACGGCATTTAAATTTATATATTTTATATTCTTATTTTTGTAGTCATTTATCATTTTCCATTTTATAAGATAGTTTGGGTTTAGAGTTTTAAAACTTTGATTAAAACCTTCTATAATTAAATAACAGACATTGTCATAAGTTAAATTTAAAGATGTTCCAATAATTAATCCTTCAGGGTTATCCTTTAATAAGTTAGTAGCCCAGACAAGATTCTTTTTGTAGGTGTTTACTAACTTGTCTGATTCCATTTTTTCATTAATTAATTTCTTTTTAGAATTGGCATTAGATGTTGCTTGAATTTTATTGGCTAAATCATTGTTTATTTCTATTTCTCTTTCATATTGTAATCTACTTGTAATTACAAAAGTTTCGGTATTTAGTTTACCAAAGTATAAATCAATATTATTTTCAAAATTGTTATATAAATCAATATAATAACTAAGAGGTTTATTATATTTCTTTTTTATAAGTTCATAAAATAATTCTAAATCTTCTTTACTTCCTTTATATATTTCAACGCCACTTCTAATAGCTTTCTTTATTTTGTGTCTTACTCTTTTTTCAAAACTTTGATAGATATCTTTTATATCGTTATCAAGTGTTACAATTGCTTCAAATCGAGGTTTTTTACTTTCAAAGAAGAGGTTAGGTCCTAGATAGTTAAAACCACTGGCTTTTAAGTTTTCTAAAGCAATATTAGCTTCATTATTAATATTCATTATTTTACCATTTTTATCTCTGATATTAACAGGAAGATAAGGGTCGATTGTAACTGAGATAAAGCCTTGTTTACTTAGTAACTTCTTTAGTCTAGTTGCTAATTCTTTTAAATTATTAATATTTGTGTAGTCAAAAAGAAAACCACGAGGAGCATAGGCAATTTTATAGTTCATAAATACTTCTTTATAAAGAAGTAGAGATGCTCCTATTAGATTACCTAAATCATCTATAATACCTATATAGTGAATATCATAGCCATGATTTTTTATAGTCTTGGCATATGTTGATGTTTGATAATAGTTACGATATTTATGAGTACTTGCAAATTTATCAAAACTTATTTCATCTAAAGTTATTATCTTCATATCCTCTACTTCCCTTTCCTTTATTAAATTATATCAATATATTAGATACTTTTCAATTAAAGGGTTTAAATATTTCCATAATTTAGTATAATGTTAGTAGAGAAATGAGGAATGCTTATGTTTGAAAATAAAAAAATATTAGTATTAGGGATGGCTCGTAGTGGATATGAGGCATGCAAATATTTAAGTAAGTATAATAATACTATTATATTAAATGATGGGGGGAGTAGGGACAAACAAGATGATGCGAAAGTTAAAGAGTTAGAGGAGTTAGGTATTGCTTTAATATTTGATAGTCATCCTGATGATTTACTTGATGATAGCTTTGATTATATTATTAAAAATCCTGGTATTAGAAATGACCATAAGTATGTAGTAAAGGCTAAGGAGTTAGGGATTCCTGTTATTAATGAGGCAGAGATGGCTTATAGATTATTACCAGATGATGTTACATTAATTGGAATTACTGGTACTAATGGAAAGACTACTACAACAACTCTTACTTATGAGATGGTAAAAAAATCTGGTAAAAGAGTACATTTAGCAGGTAATATTGGTTATCCTTTGTGTAGTTTTTTAGAAAAGTTAGAGAGTGGAGATATTATCGTGATGGAAGTATCTTGTCAACAACTCGCTAATATGAAAGAGTTTAGACCTCATATTGCTTTAATGACTAATTTGGCTGAAGCTCATATAGATTTCTTTGGTAGTTATGATGAATATAAAAAAGTAAAACTTAAACTTTTTGCAAATCAGCGTGATGATGATATTGCTATCTTAAATATAGAAAATGATGAAGTAATGAAGGGCACTACTGATATTAAGAGTAATGTTAAGTACTTTTCTTCTAAACATGAGATAAATGGAGCATATATGATAGATGATAAACTTTATTATTATGATGAATTTATTATGAATAGAGATGAGTTCTTACTTAAAGGTAATCATAATGTTGAGAATGCTTTAGGGGCAATGATGATTGCAAAAGAAGTGGGAGTTGATAATGAATCAATAGTTAGTGTTTTAAAGACATTTACTGGTGTTAGACATAGATTAGAGTTTATAGATAAAGTTAATGGTGTAGATTATTATAATGATACAGAAGCGACTAATACTAAGTGTACTACTATTGCTTTATCATCATTTGATAAGAATGTTATCTTAATACTTGGAGGACTTGAAAGAGGTCAAGACTTTCATGATTTAGATAATTTTATTAGTCCAGTTAAAGAGATAGTTGGTATTGGAGAGTGCCGTGATAGAGTTAAAGAATATGGTGATAGTGTTGGTATTAAGACTAATACTTTTGAAAAATTAAGTGAGGCGATGAATTATATCAATAGTGTTGTAGAGAGTGGAGATACAGTGTTACTTAGTCCTGCATCAGCATCTTGGGATCAATATAAACAATGTGAGGATAGAGGGGATGAATTTAGAGATATAGTTAGGAGTTTTAAAGACAGTGAAAAATAGTATAAATAGTGCTAAAATAGGAAATAAAGAATTGATTAATTTACTTATTGATGTGGCAAATGAAAATAATGTAGATATACAAGAAGATAGTTTATCAATAATACATGATATTATTTTGGAATATAAGGTGTTATGTGAGCATTTAAGGAAAGATTATGTTGTAGGAGATTTAGATACATTTAAAATGGCATCTTGTTTGCTTGTTTCTATTAATAGACATGGTTTTACTGAGGATAGTTTTGTTAATGCTTCTATAGCGGTAGACGCAGCATATAAAATGTGCGAAAAACCTTATATAAATGTAAGAAATGCTACAATAAAATTAGAAGAAGTTGATTTTAAAGAAGTATTTAAAGATGATATGGAATTTTATCAGACTACTAAAAATATGTTAATTAATTCTTTAATTTATGAGAAAGGTTCTTCTTTGACTTATTTTTTAAATTTAGAGCAATTTTATAATGTTGCTTTAGAAAGAAAATATCAATATGTTAAAACTGCTATTTGCAAGAAACATAAGAAAAGAAAACATTAATTTGTTTATTGAAGTTTAGGAGGTTTAAATATGATGACTAGTTTTAAAGATGAAGATTATAATACTTTAATACTTACTTTTGATAAGAATAGTGATATTGTTACTTTTGAAAAAGATATAAGAGAAGCAGAAGAACTTGGGTTTAAGTATTTGTTTAGAATATTTGTTTCTTATGGTAGAAATAATCCTGCTAATTATGGGTCTAAAATTAACGAGCTTAATTTACAAGTTGATGAGCTTTTAAAAGAAAGTTCTCTTACTGATGTTTCCTATACTGCTAGTGTATTGGGAGATTATTTTCCTGAAGCTTATGCTGTTGTTGCTGATGAAGAAGACGTAACTACTATTGTTCCTGTGAGAATGGCTTCTGCTATATCAATGAGAGAGTTTAAGAATAAGAAAAATGTGAAACAAAATGTAAAGAAATGTTAAAAATGTTTCACGTTTTTTGCTTTTGTTGTATAATATGTTTAAGAAAGAGGTGTGGTATTTATGAATGACAATGTCGAGATAATGAACATTTTACATTATAAACATAATTTAGAGGAACAACTTAATAATATGATTTGTGGTTCTATTGAAGTTAGAGAAAAAGATGCAAAGAAATATATTTATGTACACTATAGAGAGCTTGGTAGAAACGTATCTAAGTATGTAGGGGAATATAGTGATGATTTGTATAACTTGATTTTAAATAATAATCTAAAGTCTAAAGAGTTAAAGAAAGAAATAAAAACTTTAGAAAAAAAGTTAAAGGAGTTAAATTATCAAGAGAGTGAACTTAGTGATGAAGTTAAACTTAATATAGATTTTGCTAAGAGAAACTTAGTAGATTCTATTTATAATCAAGCGATGTTAGAAGGCGTAGTTACTACTTATGCGGATACAGAAAGTATCATAGAAGGAGGTAAAGTAAATGGAATGACTTCTACTGATATTATGAAAGTTGTTAATTTAAAACATGC
>CAMMKE010000046.1 GCA_946497375.1 uncultured Mycoplasmatota bacterium | reverse complement strand
ACCAATGTTTCACGTGAAACATATAAAGAAGTTAATAAAACTATATAGAGAAGTAATGAAATTATTTCCCGGGAAATAATTTAGATAGAAGTAAGTAATAATTTTATTGTTTCTTTCAACTTTATATACCATTATTTCACGTGAAACATATAGAGAAATGGATAAAACTATATGGATAAGTAGTAAGATTGTTTCCCGGGAAATAATTTATAGAGAAATAAGTATTAAATTTATAGTTTCTTTAAACTTTTTATGCTAATGTTTCACGTGAAACATATAAAGAAGTAGATAAAACTATATAGAGAAGTATTAAAATTATTTCCCGGGAAATAATTTGATATATATTTGTATATTTTTCTGCTTGAAATAATTATTATTTTCCTGTATACTTTAGTCGTGCAATAAATTAGTTTGGAATCAGGTCAGGATGGAAACATAGCAGCCTTAACAAATTTAATTTATGTGCACTTTTTTTATACTATAAAAAGGAGATTGTTATATGAATGATTATCAATATATGTTGCTGGCTATAGAAGAAGCAAAGAAAGCTTATGATAATGATGAGGTTCCGGTTGGTGCTGTTATTGTTCAAAATGGTAAAGTTATTACTTCTGCTCATAATAGAAAGGAAGAGTGTCAATGTTCTCTTGAACATGCTGAATTAATTGCTATTAAAAGTGCCTGTGGAAAAAATAATAACTGGAGATTAACTGATGCGGTGATGTACGTGACATTAGAACCATGTCCTATGTGTGCTAGTGCTATTAAACAGTCTAGAATTAGTAAAGTTGTATATTTATTAGATAATAGTAACGACAATATACGAGAAATCGTGAATAATATTTTTAGTTTAGAAGATGCTAATAAGCCTGTGGAAAAAGTAAAATTGAATATTTCAAAGTTTAAAAGCGAAGATGTAAGAATGCTAAGTGATTTTTTTAAGAAAAAGCGTAATTGAACAAATGTTTTATATGTTATTTTCTTCTTTTGTTTGTTATACTAATTGTGTTTAGTGAGGTGAAAACATTATGTATCAAGCTTTATATCGTAAATATAGACCTACTGTTTTTGATGATGTAGTTGGACAGAATGTAGTAGTTAATACTTTAAAAAATGCAATTAAATATAATCATATAAATCATGCTTATTTGTTTTCTGGTCCTAGAGGTACTGGTAAGACAACAATTGCCAAGATATTCGCAAGATCTGTTAACTGTTTAGAACCAGTTGATGGTGTTGCCTGTGGGAAATGTAAAAGTTGCTTATATTCTTTTTCTAAAGAGTGTATGGATATTATTGAAATAGATGCTGCCTCTAATAATGGCGTTGATGAAATAAGAGAACTTCGTAGTAAAGTTAATATTTTGCCTAGTGAATTAAAATATAAAGTATATATTATAGATGAGGTTCATATGTTATCAATTGGCGCTTTTAATGCTTTACTTAAAACTATTGAAGAGCCTCCAGAACATGTTATTTTTATATTAGCTACTACAGATCCACAGAAAATACCTGCAACAATAATATCTAGATGTCAATGGTATTCTTTTAAGAAGATTGGTAATGATGATATAAAGAAAAGATTATCAGAGATAGTTAAAGCTGAAAATATAAAAATTGAAGATAATGTTCTTGATAAGATTGCCCAAGCTTCTGATGGGGGACTTCGTGATGCGATTGGACTTCTTGATAAACTAAGAGCTTTTTGTACTGATGAGATTACTTTAAATGATTTTTATGAGATAAATGGAGAAGTTAATGAGGAAGAATTAAAAAAACTAGAGAATTTAATATTTTCTTATGAAATAAGTGATGTTCTTTCAACAATCGAAAGTTATTATCAAAATGGTAAAAATTTAATACAAGTAGTTAAACAGTTGATGATTCTTATAAAAGATGAGCTTTTTAACCATTATTTAAATGATTCTGTACTTTCTTTTGATGAAGAAGAACTTGTTAACTTTCTTAATCTATTAAATGAACATCTTGTCGAGTTAAAAAAAGCTGATGATGTTAGATTGTCTGTAGAGATATTCTTATTACATTATATTAATGAACATAAAAATAAAGATTCTAAGGTGGAAGTTAGGAGTCAAGCAAATACTAATAATATAAAAGAAACTTCTTATGTAAGACCTGCAAAAGAAGAAAAAACTATATCCACAGATACTGTGGAAAAAGAAAATAAAGAAAAAACTTTATCAACAGAAGTTGTTCAAAAAAATAATGAGCAAATGAAAAAATATAAAGAGTTAATGTTAATAAGAAGTAAGAATACTATGATAGAAGCAGTTAAAGATGAACTTAATAAAGAGACTGCTAATCTTGAAAAACTTAGTGATTATACATTTGATCCTAATAATGGTTATCTTGCTTGTGAACTTTTAGATGGTAAGATTAGAGCTGCTAGTCCTAAAAATATTGTTATTAGTTATGATTATGAAGGTATGGTAGATAAGTTAAGTAATCATTTTGATAAATTAAATAATTTTTATAACGAAAAGACAGGTTCATCAAAAAAAATTGCTTTTATTACAACAACAAAGTGGAATGAGTTAAAATTAGAATATATTAATCTTCATAAACAAGGTAAACACTTTGAATATCAAGAAGAACCTGTATTGAATACTTTAGGAGAAGATGATAAAATAAATAGTGAATCTAACGACTTAATAAGTAAAACTATTGAGATGTTTGGAGATTTAGTAGAAGTTGAATAGAAAGAAGGAATATTATGAATATACAAGCGATGATGAAACAAGCTCAAAAATTACAAAGTGATATGATGAAAGCTAAAGACGAAATTGATAAGATGGAGTTTTCTAGTACTAATGGTTTAGTAACAGTTAAAATTAATGGTAAGAAAGAAATAATAGATGTTAAAATTGAAAATGACTCTGATTTTTCTAGTGATGATTTAGAAATGCTTCAAGATATGATTGTTATTGCAACTAATGATGCAATGAAACAAGTAGATAAAGTAACAGAAGAGAAAATGGGACGTTTTAGTTCTATACCTGGGTTATTTTAATGTATCCTGATAGTTTAAAGAATTTAATAGAGAGTTTTGAAAATTTTCCAGGAATAGGAGAAAAGACGGCAGAGCGGATGGCTTTTTCTGTTCTTGGCTTTGATGAAGATAAATTTAGATTGTTACAAGAAAATTTAGAAGATGTTAAAAATAATATTCATCCATGTAAGATATGTAATACACTTACTGATAAAGATGAATGTATGATATGTAGTTCTGATTTAAGAGAAAAAGAGACTATTTTAGTAGTAGAAGATTCTAAGATAGTGTTCTTGTTTGAAAAGTTAGGTACTTATAAAGGACTATATCATGTTATTAATGGTCTTATATCACCACTTGATGATGTTAATCCTGAAGATATTGGACTTGATAAATTATTAGATAGAGTTAAGAATGAAAAAATTAAAGAAGTAATACTTGCTTTAAAACCTAGTGTGGAAGGAGAGATAACTTCTTTATATATAAAAAAAATACTCGAAGGAATGAATATTGTTGTTACAAGACTTGCTAGTGGGGTACCTATAGGTGCTGATATGGAATATATAGATACTCTTACTTTGGAAAGAGCTTTAGAAGATAGAAAAGAACTTTCATAATTATAAATAATTTGTCATATGCTTTATTAGGTGAAGACTATGAAGCAAATTATGAAGAAAGTATGGCATGTTTTACAAAGAATAATAATTAGTACTTTTATACTGTATGGATATAATTTAATAGCAACAAGATTTAACTTGGTTATTCCTATTAATGTTATTACAGTAGGCTCTGTTAGTTTACTTGGGTTTCCAATGCTCTTTGTTTTGGTTTTATTAAAAGTATTAATGTTTTAAAGGTGGTGTCTAATGGATTTAGAAGTAGAGTCTTTACAGCCTAAATTTTATAGTGAGATAAATAAAGCTCTTGATAAGGGCTTTTTGTCGCATGCATATCTAATAGAGACTAATAATAATAGTTTAGAGGTTGTTAAGAAATATGTTCTTTTCTTAGTAGAGAAGATATATGAAGATTCTTATAAAAATCATGATGTTACTATATCTAAAGATAAATTATTTCATTTAATTGAAAATAAAGAGTTTCCTGATTATATAGAAGTTAATCCTATTAATAATCAGATAAAAAAAGAACAATTACTATTTATTAGAGATGAATTTTCTAGTAAATCGCTTTATAATACAAGGAAAGTATATGTTGTATTTGAATGTGAAAAGATGAATGTAAGTGCTTCTAATACAATTTTAAAGTTTCTTGAAGAGCCAAGTGATGATGTAGTGGCTATCTTTGTTACTAGTAATCAATATAATATTTTAGATACTATTAAATCTAGATGTCAGATTATAAGACTTCAATATGAAGATAGTAGTGATATTAGTTTTAGTGATGATGTTCTTTCTTTTGTTAAAAATATAAATAATAGAAAGAATGAGGACTTGTTACTTAAGTTTAATTATTATAACAATAACTTGTTTAAAGATAAGAGTATGGCAACTAATTTTATTAGAGAAGTACTTAAGTATTATGAAGTATTGTTAAATAAAAAAGATGGTACTATTAAGTTAGAAGAGATAATTAATATTGTCTCTATATTAGATAAAAGCTTTAAAAAATTAAAATATAATGTTAATATGAAGTTATGGATTGATGATTTATTGCTTTCTTTGATGGAGGTGTAGGATGAAGTTATTAAAAATATCTTATATAGATGAAGTTTTTAACGATTATGATTATGTAAAATATCCTGATAATGTATTTTTTAAAATTGGTTGGGAGATTATTGTTAAAAATGATGATATGTTAAAGATTGCATCTATAGTGAGTATAGAGGATGAAATAGATAAAGATGTTACTACATCTTTTGTTAGAGTTGCTACGAAAAGAGATAGGGAACAACATAATAAAAATAAAAAAGACAGTATAGAGGCTTTAACTTTTGCTCAAGAAAAATCTTTAGAACTTAATTTGGATATGCATTTTATTTCATCTTTTTATACGTTTGATAGAAAACAATTATTTCTTTCTTATACAGCGGATGCTAGGGTTGATTTTAGAGAGCTTGCTAAAGTATTAGCACAACGTTATAAGACAAGAATTGAACTTAGACAAATTGGGGTTAGAGATAGGGCTAAAAAGATAGGGGGACTTGGTCCTTGTGGTTTGTTTCTATGTTGTAGTACCTTTTTGACTGAATTTGCTAGTGTTTCTATTAATATGGCAAAAAATCAGTTTCTAGCTTTAAATCCTACAAAGATAAATGGATGTTGTGGGAGACTTTTATGTTGTTTGAACTATGAAGATGAAGTGTATACAGAGTTGAAGAAAGGTATGCCTAATATAGGTAGTTTAGTAGAAACAAAAGATGGTTTAGGTAAAGTTACAGAAGTAGATGTGTTTAAGAGAACATATAAAGCAGAGTTTAAAGATAAGGGAGTAATAGAGTTTAGTGTTAATGAATAAAAAAATGGAGTTTTTGCATAATGGTAAGAACTTAATATTTTATTATGATGATGACTACTTTAAGATTACTACTGATAATCTTGCTCTTGCTAATTTTGTTAAAATAAAAAGTAAAGATAAATTATTAGTAGAGTTTGGTAGTGGACTTATGGCTATACCTTTACTTCTTTCTACTAGAACTAATATAAAGATGGTAGGATTTGAAAAAGATGATAAAGCTTCTAAACTTTCAGAGATGACAATACAAGATAACAATTTAGAAGATAGAATTAAAGTTATTAATGATGATATTAATAATTTAAATAAATATTTTCCTATTAACTCTATTGATATTATAGTTTGTAATCCTCCATATTTTTTTATAGATAATGAATCTAGTGTTAGTAATAAAGACTATTTAAAGATGGCTAGACATGAAGGTAATATGACTATTAGTGATGTGGCTTATTTATCAAAAATCTATTTAAAAGATGGAGGAAGTCTTTTTCTGATACAAAGAGCGGATAGATTGTTTGAAATTAGAGATGTTTTAATTAAGAATAATTTGGCGATTAAAGAGATTCAGTTTATTTATCATGATTTAGAGAAATGTGGAAAGTTAGTGTTAGTGGAAGTGAGAAAAAGTGGTAAGGAACATGGATTAAAGGTGTTAAAACCTATTATTTTAGAGGAGGAGAAAGATAATGAATAATTATATTTTGGTACATGGGAGTTTTGGAAGTCCTTTTGTTAATTTTATTCCATATTTGAGAGGAGAGATAGAAAAGAGAAACTTAGAAGTATATACTCCAGATTTTCCTACTAGTGTAGGTTATCAAAATATGCAAATTGGTCTAGATTACTTAAATGTTATTTAGATGCAGGAATATTAAATGAAAATACAACTATTTTTGCTCATTCAATTGCACCTGTATTTATTTGTAAGTTTTTAATAGAAAATAAAGTAAAAGTAAAAAGATTAGTATTTATTTGTGGTTTTAATAATTATCTTGGAATTGATGAAGATTATGATACTGTAAATAAAACTATGTATTTAGATAATTTAGAAGATATTAAAAAATATTGTGGTGATATAATTTGTTTTTATACTAAAAATGACCCATATGTTAAATATGAAGTAGAAAAAGAGTTTGCAGATAAAATCTCTACTAAACAAATTATTATTGATGATGGAGGACATCTTAATTCAGAATCTGGATATACAGAATTTAAAGAGTTATTAGAATTTATATAGGATATAATAATTGTGAAAGGAAAAAGTGATACTAATGGATAAACCAAGTTTATATTTGATACCAACTCCAATAGGTAATTTAGATGATATTACTATTAGAGGGTTAAAGACTTTAGAACTTGTCGATGTTATACTTTGTGAAGATACTAGGGAAACTTCTAAATTGCTTAGTAAATATAATATAAAAAACAAATTAGTTAGTTGTCATGAATTTAACGAAGAGAAAATGAAGGATAAAGTACTTGGCTTTTTAGAATCAGGTTTAAATGTAGGTTTAGTTACTGACCAGGGTACTCCTTTAATTAGTGACCCTGGGTATAGAATAGTTGACTTTATCTCATCACATGATTATAATATTGTGAGTTTACCAGGAGCGACAGCCTTTGTTCCTGCTTTAACTATTTCTGCTCTAGCACCGCAACCTTTTACTTTTTATGGCTTTCTTAATGCAAAGAAAAATAAACAGATAAAAGAATTAGAGTCTTTAAAAAATCATCCTTATACATTAATATTTTATGAGGCACCTCACAGATTAATCGATACTTTAAATAACATTAAAGAAGTCTTTGGGGATAGAAATATTTGTGTAGTTAGAGAAATATCTAAAAAGTATGAGCAGGCAATTAGAGGTAGGATAAGTGAAGTATTGACAAGGGACTTTCCTATTAAGGGAGAATTTGTTATTGTGGTGGAAGGTGCTAAATTAGAATTTGACTTTAATAGTATGAGTATTGTAGAACACGTTAATTTTTATATAAAAGATGGTAATACTAAAAATGATGCTATTAAGTTAGTAGCAAAAGAAAGAGGTATTCCTAAGTCTATTGTTTATAAAGAATATCTTGATAATAATAAATAAATTATTTCTCGGGAAATAATTTTAGAGGTGGTTTTAATTATGAAATTAATTGTTGGACTAGGTAATGTTGGAAAAGAATATGAGAATACAAGACATAATATGGGATTTATGTTAGTAGATAGGTATTTAGAGTATAAAAATATTCCTTTAAAATTTAAAGAAAAGTTTAATGCTATGTTTGTAGAGACTACTATTAATAATGAGAAAGTTATCTTTATTAAACCTACTACTTATATGAATAATTCTGGTATGGCTGTGCGTGCCTTTGTAGATTTCTATAAATTAAACGTTGAAGATATTTTAGTTATTAGTGATGACCTTGATTTAGATTTAGGTAAGTTTAGATTAAGAAGAAATGGTAGTAGTGGAGGACATAATGGGTTAAAGAGTATCATTTCCCATCTTGGAACTGATGGTTTTAAAAGACTTAGAATAGGTATTTCTAATGATAAAGATGATGTTATTAATTATGTCCTATCTAAGTTTAGTAAGAAAGAATTAGGTGAGATTGATACAATGTTTGATACCTTAGTTAATGTTTTAGATGATTATTTTGTAATGGATTTTACCTCTTTGATGAGTAAGTATAATAGAAAGGGGTAATTATGAAAGTATTTGATAACTTCTTTGAAAAAATTTATGATAAAGATATCGCTCTTACAGGGATGACTGAAGAGCTTTTTGCCGTTTATGTAAATAAACTTTATGATAGTAAGAAAAATATTTTAATAGTTACTTCTAATCTAGTAGAGTCTAATAGTTTATATAGAAGTATTAGTAATTATACAGATAATGTATATTTGTTTCCAATGGATGATTTTTTAACTAGTGAAGCGATGGCGATTAGTCCTGATTTAATGGTTACTAGACTTGAGACAATGGAAGCGATTAGTAATGGTAGTCCTTCTATCGTTATTACTAATTTGATGGGTTATTTAAGATATTTACCTCTAAAAAAAGAATATTTAAAGAGTGTTTTATCTTTAAAGGTAAATGATGAGATTAGTCCTAAAGAACTAGTTGAAAAACTTACTAATATAGGGTATGAGAGAACTACTTTAGTTACTAAGACTGGTGAAATTGGTGTTAGAGGGTTTGTTATAGATATTTTTCCATTAGGTGAATCTAATCCTATAAGATTAGAGTTTTTTGGCGATACAATAGATTCTATTAGATATTTTGATGGTAAAAGTCAAAAGTCTTTAAATGAAATTAAAAGTATTGAAATATATCCTTATACAGAAATATTTTCTAATGAAAAATTTATTCCAGAAGAAAAAAGAAATACTAAGTATTTAAATGAATATGGCGATGTAACTAATATTTCAGATTATTTGGATAATCATGTAACTATTTATAAAGATAAAAGTGCGATATTGATTAATTATAAACAGATATGTACAGATATCTTAGAGTATAGAGAAGAGAAAGATACTGACTTTAAAGGTAGTTATATGGTATCATTTGATGATATCTATGAAAACGATGCCCTACATTATTTAACAGTTGATAATTTAGATAAGTCTTTAAAGATAATAGATTTTAAGAGTAAGGAATTACCTTTATTTAATGATGATATTGAAGGTATTACTAAGTATATTAGAGAAAAGTTATATGCTAATTATACAGTTATTGTTTGTTTAAAAGATTATCAGTTACATAGTTTTAGAAGTAAGATATCTTTGCCTATTATGGATACTACAATGGATGAAATCTATCCTAATAAGCTTAATTTAGTTAACTTTAGTTTGGATAGTGGTTTTCAGTATAAGAATTATATCTTTTTAACGGGTAGAGAGTTATTTAAAAATAATGAAAAGGTTAAGAAGTATAAGACTAAGTTTAAATATAATACCAAGATAACTGATTTAAATAAATTAGAGATAGGGGATTATGTTGTTCATCAAGTTCATGGTATTGGTATATATAATGGCTTAAAGACTTTGAGTCAACAAGGTGTTTTAAAAGATTATATAGAAGTTTTATATCAAGGTAATGATAAGCTTTATATTCCTGTTGAAAAGATTGATATGCTTTATAAATATACTGGTAAAGAAGG
>CAMMKE010000045.1 GCA_946497375.1 uncultured Mycoplasmatota bacterium | reverse complement strand
ACTTCTATAATCTCTGTCATATCAGCGATTTTATTAGGATTATCTATAACTATTAATTTTCTTGTTTTATCATCTAAGAATGAGAAGTCTTCTAACATTTCAGTTGTTGTTCTAAAGTGATTAGATGGAATATTTTTAATACCTCCTCTTGCAAGAGGATGACGTCCTCCTCCTGGTACTTTTTGATTAACTATGATTTCTCTATATATTTTGTCTTCTCTTGTTAAGTGATGAACATCTCCTGTTGCCACAATCAATTTACCGGCATCAATAGTTGTATTAATAATTTTATTGATATTACTAATTACTTCACCTTCATTGGCAAAGTCACCTGTTTCTACTAAATGAGAATAACACTCAGGTGGTTGTACTTCTACATAGTCATAGAATCTAATGATATTAGATAGTTCTTCTTCACTCTTACTTGATGCTTGTTTAAAGACTTCACTTTCATAACAACCACTACCAATTAAAAGTCCTTCTCTATATTCATTAATAACACTTCTTGGTATTCTTGGAGTCTTATATAGATAGGTTGTATTGGCAAAAGATACTATTTTAAATAGATTCTTTAGTCCTTTTTTATTTAGAGCGATAATATTGATATGATTAGTATTACCATATTTATACATCTCTTTAGAGTCTACTATATTTGAAAGTTGTTCCATTGTCTCTATATTTCTACTATCTAGTTTCTCTAACATTTTGTATAGGACTAATGCAGTACCTTCAGCATCATAATCTCCTCTATGATGGCTCTCTTCATCCCATGGAACATTATATCTTTTAACTAAGGCAGATAGACCATGACGAGCATAGTTATTATCTAGGGTTCTTGATAGTTCTAAGGTATCGATAACAGGATTCTTAAACTCACCTAGATTATATTTTTTATAAGCCATCTCTAAGAATGAAACATCGAACTTAGCATTATGGGCAACCATAGGTAAGTCACCAAACCAATCAATAAACCTTTTAACAGCATTTTCTTCATTATCTTTATCTTCTAGCATTAAATCTGTTATATTAGTTATCTCTGTTATCTTAGCAGGTAGAGGTCTTCCTGGATTAATTAGTTCATCATAACGCTCTAATATTTCTCCACCTTTCATCTTAACAGCACCGATTTCAATAATAGAGTCAGCACCACCAGCATTAAAACCTGTAGTTTCAAAGTCAAAGACAACATAAGTTTGGTCTAATAGTTTACCGTCATTTGGTCTAATAACAACATCAACACTATCATCTACCATTACAAGTTCTGTTCCATATAGAGCTTTAAACTTATCTTTTTCCTCTTTACCTTTATTATAATCTCTTACTAAGTTATAAACGTGAGGAAAAGCTTGACAACCATTATGGTCTGTTATAGCGATAGCCCTATGTCCCCATTTCATCGCTTGTTTTACTAATTTTACTTCATCTGCTACTCCATCCATCTGACTCATCATCGTATGGGCATGTAGTTCTACTCTTTTCTCTTTTGCATCATCAGTAATTTCTTCTTCCTCATGTTCTACTGGCATAATATCTCTAGCATTAAGAACTAACTCATCTTTAGCGAATGAATCTATTTTTGTATAACCTCTAATCTTAAGCCATGTTCCTATTTTTAAGACTTTACAAAGTCTAGCATATTCTTCATCTTCATTACAAAATACTTTACAAGCGATACTATCAGTTTCATCTGTTATTTTTAAGGTAATAATCTTAAAGTTACTTTTATTAGATTCAAAATAATCTGTACCAAAGATATATCCTTCTACAGTAACATCATTATCTTCTCCTAATAATAAACTCATCTTAATAGGTTCACTATCTATAGTCTTACCTAAGATACACCCTTCATCAGTACTTTTTCTTCTTCTAGGAGTACCACTGTTATTATAACGTTTAGACTCTTCTTTAATAACATCTCTCTTAATAGGTTCAGGAATTACAACATTAGATAGTTCATTACTTATCTCTTCTTCTATTTCGTTATCTTCTCTTAATATAACAGGTATATAGTCATGAAACCCTATATTATGATAGAAGTTATTTATATCATTACTTATTTCTTTTAGTCTATCTTCTTCTTTCTTATTATAGGCGATAAGTCTTAGAGTATCATCTTCATAAATTAGAGAATCTTTATAAACATCTGTTAATTTTATCTTATCTTTTTCTTTTAAGATATCTAAAAAATAAGGATAATAATCTATAAGGATATTATTATCAGGATTTCTAACGGTAAAGTTATAAGTTAAATCATTGGCAAAAAGAGATTTATTCTCTACTAGATTAGATAATATATCTATAGGTAAATATTTATCAATAGTTATTTTTACTAAAAAGCTTTTATTGTTTTTATTGATGACTATTTTATCTAAAGTTGAACTTTTAAAAAAGTCAAAGTACTCGTCATTTAGATTAATCTTTTTTAAAAATAAATTTAATTTACTATCCATACTAATCACTACCCTATATTATTTCTAATTCTTTAATCTTTAAAATATGTTTTTGGTTCTTAATACAAAAGTTAATAAAAGTCTTTAAGTCAACTGTAGCAAGGCCTCTTTCAAAAGTATATTTATCTAATTCAAAGATAATCTTATCTTCCATCATTCTATTTAATATCTCTTCTTTAGAATAACCTAAGTACATAAGAAAGTAAGGATATAGTTGTCTTTTAAGATATTTTAGAGAACTATCTCCTCTTAAATAAACACTTTTCTTTAATGTTCTTGATGTTAGTTCATTATCAATAGCAAGTTCAATGATAGCATCTACTATATCTTTATATTCTATTTGATAGTTAGCAAGTTCTTTTCTTACGATATGTTCAATAATATTGATAATGGCAAGAGTATAGTTATCACTATCAACTCTATTCCCCCACGTAATAGTATTTACTCTTCTACTCTTAGGTATTTTCATTCCTATAACATCTAACTTTTTATCAACAACTAAAATATGATATAGTTTAATATCAAATCTAAGTATCTCTTTTAAGTTTTTATTTAAGTCTTTTTTTATTTTATCCCAAGTATGTAATAAATCAAGACGATATTTTTCTGTTTCTTCTCTTATTCCTTTATATATATCACTAGCTTTAACCATATCAAAGATAGTATCATCATCTGGTATATAGTTTTTAGGGTCTTTTAATATTAATTCTTCTTCTTTATATAACTCGTTATAACTATGACGATAGTTTTTCCACAACTTCTGTTTAAAGCTTTGAATATCAGAAGAAATAGAAGCACTAAATAAAAGATTCCAAATTAAAACATAATCATTTAAGACAAAGTTTAAATTCATTTTCTATTCCCCCTTATCGATATTGTTGTTCATATTTAAAGTTTATCATAAAATTCGCCACAATAAAAGAGAATAGAAAATAAATATTATTATTTTCTAGTTCTCTATGGCTTTAAGGCAGTTATAGGAACAATATATATACCAGTCTCTTTATCTTTTACAACTGATGTAAAATTTCCCGTTATTATGCACATAAATTTAGGTTTAGTTATCATATTATCATAGAATTTTAGTAAATCTTTCTTAGCAGTTTCAATAGCATTATATCCTAGTTTTATTTCAACCGCTGCATAATCGCCATTAGAAAACTCTAAAATTGAATCAACTTCTAGACCTGTTACATTATCTCTAAAATGATATAGATGTCCACCTAAATATTCTATATATATTCTAAGGTCCCGTTCTACTAGCGATTCAAAGAGAAAACCAAACGTTTTTAAGTCTTTAAGTAATTTATCAGCATTCATATTTAAAGAGGCGCAAGCAAGTGAGGGGTCTGTTAAGTGTCTTTTTGGTGATTTACCTATTCTCTCTTTAGAACGATAGTTTTTAACAAAAGCTTCTTGATTTTCTATTATATGTAATCTATCTAATACATCTAGGTAGTCTCTTAAAGTTATTCTACTTTCTATACTATCTATATCTTTTATAAGTGTTTCATTGCTAACAACTGTAGATTCATTTCTTGCTAATGATTTAAGCAGCATTCTCATTTTATTTTTGTCCCTTTTTTTATCATCATTCATATCTTTATCAAGAATAGATTCTATATAACTTTTAGGTATTAATCCCACTTTATCTGCATCTACTTTTATATTACTTGGCCAGCCACCTCTTACTATTAGGTTAGCAAGTTCTTTTAAGGAAGGTATTTTTACATTAACATTTTTCTGTTTATCTTCTAGCATTGCTGTTAAGGAAGCATCTCCAGTAGAGTCACCTGATTCATAAAGCGACATAGTATACATCTTTATCTTACCAATTCTACCTGCCCCCGAATGAAATACTTCTTTTTTTCTTTCGTCATTCAATTCTGTTGAACACGTTAATATATATTTACCCTTCTTAGAATCTTCATCACATTTTCTTCTAACTTTATCCCATATTTTAGGTACTAAGTGCCATTCATCTATTAATTCAGGTTGTTCTTCATTTAATATCAGTTCTAAATCAAGTAATGCTCTTTCTTTAGTTTCATCATCATCTAAATAGACAGCACTTTTAGCATGCTTAGAAGATGTCCATGTTTTTCCACACCATTTAGGTCCTTCAACGGATAAGGCACCAAAAACTTTTAAATAGTCATCTAAGTTTTTATCAATTAATCTGGGCATATATTCATCGTTATTAAAGTTCATAAAGAAATCACCTCTATATAGAGATGATAACATATTTTTATGGTTTATTCAATATTTGATATACAATTTTTAAGGATTTTGATATACAAATTTTAAGAGTTTTGATATACAATTTTTAAAAGTTTGTAATTACATAATATACTCCAAAACCAACGGCAAGGATTAAGATTAATGAGAATAAGAACTTTAAGAAACCGATAAACTTTGATGGTTTAACTTCTTCTTCATCATCACTTTCAAAGTCCTCTTCACTTAAATCAAGGCTTTTAGTATAGAATGATTTATCTATTTCATCTTTTAAAGACATGGTCTTTTCTTTAACTTTATCTAACTTCTTAGTATCATCTTCTACTTTACTATCTTCTATCTTAGTAGCGATAGGCTTTAATACTTCTTCATTTACATTAGTAGCCATTAAATCACTAAGTAAGCTATTATTATCATTAGATTCTGCTTTATCTATTTCTTCTCTTAATTCTTTAGAAGTAATAGTATGAATTAACTCTTCGAGTTCTTCTTCATTTTCAATAGGTTTATGTCTTAGTTTAGTCTCTTCTTTAAATTTCTCTAAATCTTCTTCACTACTTTCTAAAATGTTATATTTTTCATTATGTAGTTTTCTTTTCTTTTCTAAAGCATCTTTTTCTCTTAATTCTTTCGCTTCTTCTAGGACTTTATTAATATCATAGGTTTTATGTTCATTATTATATAAGAAATTAAATTCATCTAACTCTTTTCTTTCTTTAGGCTTTTCTTCTATATTCATATCATAATCTTTTAGGCTGTGATATCCTTCTCTTGTACGATAATTCTTTTTCGCTGAGCTTAATTCAACGGCATCTATTTTAGAAACATCTGTAAGGGTTGTATATTTTTCTAATCTACCTAAATCATTATAGAGGTCTTTATTTTTTTCGGTTCTACTTCTAACAGTATTTCTATTAGAACTATCATACCGTTCCATTCTTCCCATGACATCACCTACTTTACTATATATTACAATGATATCATACTATTAAGAAAATTTAAAGTAGGCAAAATTATAAAAATAAGATATAATTAAAACTGAGGTGATAGAAATGAAAGTAAAAGTAAATAAAGATGCTTGTATTGGATGTGGAGCATGTGCATCTATTTGTCCTGATGTTTTTGAACTTAATGATGAAGGACTAAGTGAAGTTAAAGTAGAAGAAGAAAATAAAGAAAAGGAAGAATTTGCAAGTGTTAAAGAAGAACTTCAAGATGAAGTAAGAGATGCAGCAGACTCTTGTCCTACAGGTGCAATTGAGGTTAATGAAGGCGAAGAGGAAGAAGAAAAAGCTGCTTAATCTTGATAAAATAATAAATGGAAAAGAAGCTTTATTTATGGGCTTCTTTTTGTATACTTTTAAATAATATATAGACTTATGTTGATTATTCTAGAAGTAATAATGCGATTAATTACTATTTTGGTGTAAACACCAAAATAGTCAAAAGTATAAAATTAAAAAGAGCGAACGTGCGCTTATTTTTTATTATAATAAGGATTTAGTGATTTATAATACTCTCTAGGAGCATTAATAATTTTATATTTTTCACCTTTATTAGATAATGATAATATTTCATGAGCTGGCTCTAAATGAGAATCTATATTGTCAGCATAACTAATTATAATTACTTCTAGCATCTTAGGCATTACTAAGGCACCCCACTCGCTATATTCATTCATGTGACTACCGATCATATGGACAACTTGATTTTTAAACTGTTCATCAATATCATAATTAGATAGATAATTTTCAACAATATGAGCACCCTCATAAGAATGCCCTAACAAATCTGCGCTATTACCACTAGACATTATATAAGATTCATCATCTGTAAAATCATTAAAGTCTTTTGTTTTTCCTATATCATGAGTAAGACTACCAAATATAATCAAATCTAAATCAACATCTAAATTCCATATAAATTAGTTATAGTAATAGCATTTCTTGTTACACAGTATATATGATATAATAAACCGCCTTTATAATAGTGATGTGTATTTGTACCTGGTTTATTAAATAGTTTGTCTTTATAATCAGAATATATTTTTTTACAGCAATCCTTTAAAATAGGATTTTTTATTTGTTCAATAAACTCTAAACATTTATTATAAATATCGTTCAAATTAATATTATTCATTTTTCTTTCCTTTCTCTAAACTATAGACTATAGCGACTTCTTTAGGGGTTAGTTTTCTATATTCTCCACTCTTTAGGCCTTTTAAATCAAAGATAAATTCTCGCTCTCTTCTTAATTTTAAGACTGGGAAGCCTACTGCTTCAAACATCTTCTTAACTTCATGATTACGTCCTTCATGAATAGTAACTGTAAGCATAGAAGTATTAGTTTTATAATCTGTTTTTCTTAACTTAACTTTAGCTTTTTCATAAGAAATACCATCAATAGTAACACCATTTTTAATTGCATTAATAGCGTCACCTTTAATAATACCTTTAACTTTAACGATATATACTTTCTCAACTTTATCATTTGGATGCATTAAGATATTGGCGAACTCTCCATCATTAGTAAGTAGTAATACTCCTGTTGTATCATAATCAAGTCTACCTACAGGATAAATTCTTTCATGACATGGTATTAAATCAACTACAGTCTTTCTTTCCTTATCATCAGTAACACTTGTTATTATTCCTCTTGGTTTATTAAGTAGATAATAAACTTTTTTTTCTTTTTCAATTTGTTTACCATCTACTTTAATTATATCTTTATTAGTTACTTTAGTACCTAATTCAGTAACTGTTGCACCATTAACAGTTACTCTACCCTCTTTAATTAGCTCTTCAGCTTTACGCCTTGAAGCAATTCCTGCATTTGCTATTACTTTTTGTAATCTTTCCATTATTAATCACTCCATTTTAAAGAAAAAGAAGATATTATTCTACTTCTACTAAAGATAGCTTATTATCTTCATGAACAAAAGTAAGAGTTGCTTTAGTAGGATAATCCATATCTTCTTTATATTTTATAGAAACTTCTACTTGATAAGCATTATCATCAGTAAAATCTGTTCCTATAGTATATTCTATATTTTCTATATTTTCAACTGTTACATCAGTAACTTCTGGTAATTTTTGATTTCTATTACCATAAATATCATTTTCTACATACTTATAAACTGTATCTTCACTCTTTTCTAAGAAGTTAGTTTTAGCATTAGTATGAACAAAATCAATACCACCAACATCTGTATTAGCCAGTTTATCATCTAAGGTATAAAAGTCCATTATAAACATTTTACTTATTTGTTTAAGATAGGCTTCTTCATCAACATTTTTCTTACTTAAAATGTCTTTTAATTCTTGAAATGCCTCTTTATATCTAGCATTTCTTGTAGATTTAAGGGTATAACCATAATCTTTTATTTCATTTTCAACTGTTGCCGTTTTAACAGCTTTAGGTTTTATGCTTTCATAGGCAAGGAAGCCTAGTCCTGCTACTATTAAAAGAATTGCTATTACTAGTATTACTTTTACTTTTTTCTTTAATTTCATAGTTTTTCTCTCCTCTAATTCTCTTCAGATACGGCTTTACTTGCCTCTTCTTCACTATTAGGATTAAATAAGTCAAAGACAATTGCTTTATTAGAAACATCTAATAGTTTTTCAGCATATTCATTATTCTCTTTTATATAGTTTTCATCAATTATTTCGTCTTTAAGTAGCTTATACTCACCTTTTTGACTGTTATAATACATCTTGTCTGTTACCCAGTTACCATTAGGAAATACTACAATATTGTTTTCTTTTGTTTCAAAAATATCATGTCCTAAAGCATATTTGTTATAGAAACCTAACATATTACCAATTGTAGGCATTACATCATACATACCCATTGTATAATCATATTGACCTTTAACTGCACCATCCTTTGTCCAGATTATAAGTGGAACTTTACGGTCTAATTCATAATCAAAACTATCATACTCTACATATGTAGGGTCATCTTTATCTTTAATATCATCAGTGGCTGGGTCATAATTATACATTAAGTTAAATTCACTTCTAGGAAGTCTTGCATCATGGTCTCCAAATATGATTACAACAGTATTATCTAAAAGACCTGCTTCATCCATTTCACTAAAGAACTCTCCTAAAGCAGCATCAGCATAATGAACTGATTTAAAGTAGTTACCTAGTTTAGTGCCCTCTAAGTATGGTGCTTCTACTTCTTCTGTTTTACCATCCTCATTAGTTATAGTTGTTTTCATGGTAACAGGGAATTCTCCATATTTATCAGTATCAGAGAATGGAGTATGGTTTGTAAGGGTAATGATATAACCATAATATTTATCATGTTCTTTACTTATTTTCTTTAACTTTTCTACTGATTGGGCAAAGAATGATTTATCAGATAAACCTAGTCCAATAATATTATCTTTATCAACATCATATGTTTCTTTACTATAGAACTTATCATATCCTAAAGACTCATGCATAGCTCTTCTATTCCAGAAGTCAGCATTATTAGCATGCATACTGAAAGTATAGTAGCCTTTTTCTTTAAGTAAAGATGGTGTTGAGATATAAGTTCTATCAAAGTAACTTACGAAAGCGGTACCATTTTGAGTAGGCATTAGACTTGTATTATAAGTTAATTCAGTATCACTACTTGTTCCTACACTAACCTCTGAATAGAAGTTATTAAAGTACATTCCTTCTTTAATCAATCTATTTAAATTAGGAGTTACTTCTTCGCCATTAAATGTTCTATTAATAGCGATTCCTTGCATTGATTCAGCATGGATTACGATAACATTACGTCCTTCAAGAACATTAGTATATTCATTTGTATAATCTTGTTCATTAGGTCTATCTTTGTAATACTCAGTAAATTCTTTCTTAGCATCGTCATAACCAAACATGGCAGATATTTGTGGTCTTATACTAGCGACAATGTCATTTCCTTGATATAAGTAAATACCAAATCTCATAACTATATATTCTCTATTCCATTGTTTAACAAATCTAC
>CAMMKE010000044.1 GCA_946497375.1 uncultured Mycoplasmatota bacterium | reverse complement strand
TTGGACTTATTCTTAAGTATAAAGTTATATGAGTCTTTACACATATCTTCTATACCATATTCTGCTTTAAAGCCTAGTTCTTTATAAGCTTTAGTAGGGTCTGCATAACATGCAGCGATATCACCAGGACGTCTTTCTACTATTTTATATGGTACTTTAACATTGTTTACCTTTTCAAATGTTTTAACTAAATCTAGAACACTATAACCTGTTCCTGCTCCTAAGTTATAATACTCTATTCCTTTAAAGTTAACACATTTCTCTAGGGCTTTTATATGTCCTTTAGCAAGGTCTACGACATGGATATAATCTCTTACTCCTGTACCATCAGGTGTATCATAGTCATCTCCAAAGACACTTAAGATTGGTAGTTCTTTATTTGCAACTCTAACAATATATGGCATTAAGTTATTTGGAATACCATTAGGTTTTTCTCCTAATAATCCTGTCTTATGGGCTCCTATTGGATTAAAGTATCTTAAAACAATTATAGATAAATCTTTATCTGCATTACTAACATCTTTAAGAATTCGCTCTATCATTAATTTTGTGGTACCATAAGGATTGGTTGTAGATAGAGGGAAATCTTCTTTAATTGGTAATTCTTTAGGACTACCATAGACAGTAGCACTTGATGAAAAGACAAAATTATGACAGTTTTCTTCTTTCATAACTTCTAATAATGTAAGAGTTGAATCTAAATTATTACGATAATACTTTAATGGCTTACTAACTGACTCACCTACTGCTTTATATCCTGCAAAATGGATAACGGCATCTATTTTATTTTCTTTAAATACAACACTAACTTTTTCTTTATCACAGGCATCTATCTCATAAAACTTAGGTCTTTTAGAAGTTATTTCTTCAATTTTATCTAAAACATCAATACTAGAGTTAGATAAATCATCTATAATAACAACTTCATAATTTGCATTTAATAGTTCTACACAAGTATGACTTCCAATAAAACCTAGGCCGCCTGTTACTAATATTTTCATTTTATCATCCTCCTCATATAATTATGATATCATACATATAATGTTTTAGAGAAGAAAATTTTCAGATTTTACTTGACGAAGTGAGAAAACAGTGATAATATAGTATCAGTTTTAAAGAAAGACCTATGTAGCTGCGCTCGTAGCTCAGTTGGATAGAGCGTTTGGCTACGAACCAAAAGGTCAGGGGTTCGAATCCCTTCGAGCGCACCATAATATCGGGAAGTGGCTCAACTTGGTAGAGCACTTGGTTTGGGACCAAGGGGTTGCAGGTTCAAATCCTGTCTTCCCGACCAGTTAGATTATTAACTCTCTTTATGAGAGTTTTTTTGTTCATATAAATACATATAAAAATAGGTGTCAATGATAAGCACCTATATTTTTAATTGTTTAAAAACATCACCAATTCTCTTATGTATAACTAAATCTGCTATCCCATCATAATTTGTTTCATCGTTATTAATAATAACTAAATATTTTCCCTTAAAATATCTAACAAAACTACTAGCAGGATAAACTGTTAAAGAAGTCCCAGTAACTATTAATAACTCTGCTTTACTAATCTCATCAATTGCTTTTTCTACTACTTCATCATCAAGTGCTTCTTCATATAAAACTACCTTTGGTTTAATAATTCCCCCACATTCACATTTAGGAATGCCTTCACTATTAAATATATAGGGAGCATCATACTGTTTACCACATTTAAGACAATAGTTTTTATAAATAGTACCATGCAACTCTAAAACATTACTACTACCAGATTTTTGATGTAGGCCATCTATATTCTGAGTAATAATTGCTTTTAATTTACCAGTTTTTTCTAATTTAGTTAAATATTCATGACATACATTTGGTAAAATGTTTAAGGCATTCATTTTATCTTTATAGAATTTATAAAACTCTTCCGTATTATTTATAAAAAAGCTGTGGCTTAAAATTTCTTCTGGAGGATACTTATACTTCATATTATAAAGTCCATCTTTACTTCTAAAATCTTTTAGGCCACTTTCTGTTGAAACACCAGCCCCACCAAAAAATACAATATCATTACATTCATTAATCATCTTTTGTAATTTACTAATGTCATCCATAAAATAAAACCTCCTAAAATGTAAAGTTTCTAACAAATATTGCAATCAACTAAGAACTCTTCAATACAAAACTAGCACATCTATCATAAAAAAATCAAGAAATACTGTAAATATTTTTATAGTAACTCAAATAATAAACTTTTTTACATATAAAAAAGACTTTATTAGCATAAGTCTTTTCCCCTTTTTATCCCTTCTCTACTTTAAAATTATCATTTAAAACAGCATACATCTGTGGGAAATAATTCATGATTGTCCAAATAGAAATACCACCTAGATTATACTTGGTAACAAGGTCTAACTTAGCTTTTATACTTCTAGCATCTTCAAACCAGACGATATGTAGAGTACCACTTTCATCTTTGTAATAGAAGTATGGAGCTTTTGCTACAGGGTCAAACTGTATTTCTACTCCTTTTTCAGCTGCTAAGGCAACGGCATTAGTATTAGATATCGATTTAGCAGGTCTACCTTGTTCATAAGGCAAAGTCCAGTCGTAACCATAATTTGGTATACCCATTAAAATCTTTTTACTAGGTATTTCGGTAACAGCATACTGTATTACTCTTTCTACTTGATTAATAGGAGCGACGGCCATAGGTGGTCCATAAGTATAGCCCCATTCATAAGTCATTATAATAACATGGTCTGCTAGTCTTCCATGAGTAGCATAATCATGGGCTTCATATAATGTTCCTACTTGATTAGCTCTTACTTTAGGAGCAAGAGCGGTCGTAATGATAAATTCTTCTTCACGTAGTCTTGTTACAACTTTTTCTAAAAAGCTATTATATAACTCTCTATCCATAGGATATACATATTCAAAATCAATATCTACTCCTGCATAACCTTTGTTTCTAAGGGTAGTAACTAAATTATTAATTAATCTATCTTGAACGGCTTCATTTGATAAAATTGCATGGGCTAGGTCACTTTCAAATCTACCAGTAGAACCTATATTGGTCATAACTAACATAGGAAGTGTATTAGTATCTTTCGCAGCTGTTATTACTCTATTATCATTTATCTGTTTTAAATTACCATCACTAGTTACTTGATAACTAAAGATACTTATAAAAGTTAAACTAGGTAGTGTTAAGGCTAGAGTTGTATCACTAATAGTTGGATAGGCATAACCATTTACTAAAATACCAGGCTTTATAGTTGTTGGTATTACTAAGGCTTGCCCTATCATTAAACGATTTACATTAGATAAGCCATTTAAATCAGTTATATCTCTTACTGTTGTACCAAATTTTCTAGCAATAGCATAAAGGGTATCACCACGCTGTACTGTATATATAGTCAAAGTATCAACTCCTTACACTTTAACTATATGTATTTTATGATAAAGATTATACTTCTTTTATTTTGGTAGTATTCTTTTTACTTTTTAATCTTTTAGTAGATTTTATATGATTACCTATAATATCAGAGACATCTAATATTGTTATAAAAGCACTCTCATCCATTTCATTAGCAATCTTTTTAAGTTCAAAGACTTCTATTCTTGTTAAGACACAATACATTACTTCTTTTTCTCCTGATAAAAGACCACTACCATTTATTTTAGTTACAGTTCTTCCAAGTCTTTTATATATCTCATTAGCCATATCTGTTCCTTTTTCTGTTACAATTAAAGCCGCTTTCGCTTGTTCTAAACCTTCTGAGACAAGGTCTATTACTTTATAAGTTATAAAGTAAGTTAAAACTGAATAAAGGGCTCTATCTATTCCAAAGGTAAGGGCGGCAATACTATAAATAACAAAGTTAAATATCATTACTATTTGTCCTACTGATAAAGATGTTTTCTTACTTATAACAAGGGCAACTGATTCTGTTCCATCAACACAGGCTCCAAATCTTATAACTAGTCCTACTCCTATTCCTAGTAAGACTCCTCCAAAGATTGTAGCAAGTAATATTTCATCTGTAACTTCATGTAATGACTCAAAGAAACTAAGAGCAAGAGAAAATGTTAACATACTAACTATTGTTCTCATTAAGAAACTTTTTCCTAAATTACGATATCCTATATAAACAAAAGGGATATTAATAAGAATAACAAGTAAACTCATCGGTATAGAAAATACTTTGGAAACAATGATAGAAATACCTGTTACTCCTCCATCTAGGATATTATTAGGGATTAGAAATGTATCTAATGAATATGCTGCTAGCATGGCCCCTAAAATAATTACAATATAAGATAAAATTGTTTTTATATAGTTGTTTTTTATTTTTACCATAAACATACCTCCATTTATATTATACAGGAAAATATTATTTTTTTTGTAGTTTTCTGTAAATAATTGGTATAATTACATTAGAAAAGATAGTTTGGAGGAAGTTTATGGATAATTTAATTATTAGAAAATATGTTAATGATGATTTTAATGAAGTTATAAAACTATTAAAGGATAACTTTAATATTAGTGATAATATAAAAAGTATTGATGATAATCTTAATAGTTTTGGAATAGTTGCTTTACTTAATAAAAAAATAGTTGGTTATATTAGAATTGATAAGTTACATAACCCTTTTAAAAATAGTTATTATTATTTTCTTTCTTATGTCTGTGTTGATAGTAATTATCAGAATGCTGGTATTGCAACTAAATTGTTAGAATTTATTTTTAATATGGCAAAAGATGATAATATTAGTTATATAGAATTAACTTCTAGGTCTTCTAGAGAAGTGGCAAATCACTTATATTTAAAGACTGGTTTTGTTATTAGAGATACTAATGTATTTAGAAAAGAGATGTAGGTATTATGGAAGGAAATAAAACAGTAAACTTAATTTTAAAATATATTGGCATTGATAAACAAACAGAACTTGATACTTTTGTTAATGAGGTTAGTGAAAGAGATTTTATGGAGTTTTCTTCTTTAGAAGAAGTAAAAGCATTTTTTATAGACTATTTAGCAGACTTTTATAATAATAATTCTAGAAGTGATATTGATAATATTAGAGCATATACTGGTATTGCTTTTAATCGTTTTAGTTCTGTTTTAAGAGGAGTTTGGAATTATGATACTAATGGATTATTAACTGATGAGATGAAAAATAAATATTTAGATTATGCTGATAATTTAAGTGAATGTATAGAAAGGGCACCTACTCTTTCTTCAAATATTAAGACTTATAGAGGTGTTTCTTTAGATAGTTTTAAAGATTATGGAATAAGTTCATTAGAAGATTTAAAGAATTTAGAAAATAAATATTATTATGAAAGTGGTTTTACTAGTACTTCTTTAGTAAGAGATAAAAGTTTTTTTAATAGGGAGTTAGAATATCATGAGTTTTGTAATATAGAAATAGAGTATTTAATACCAGAAGAATCAAATGATGGTATACCTTTAATTAATGATGATTTAAGTTATTCTAAAGTACAAAGTGAATATTTAATTAATAAAGGTAGTCTTTAAAAGATTATTGATGTAAAGGTGAATCCTGATGGAAAACTTGCTCACATGAAAGCAGTACTTATTCCAGAGAAGATGTGGAATATTATTTATAATAAAAATGATAGCCTTGATTCTTCTAAGACTATCTAGTTATTACTTATTAATAAATTCTACTAAACTCTTAAAATTCATAATTATATATTTTTGTACATCTTCACTATATGAAACGAGATCATATTCTCTAAATTCATTAACTACATGTTCAATTGCCATTCCCATATTTTGACCTTTTTCTGTAGGTCTTTTTAGCTTATGGCCATTTTCTTCTATTACTTGTAATAGACCTATTTCTATTAACCAATTACACATTTCAGTAACTTTTAGTTTTTCCATATTTTCATTTGTCCTTAAAGCATTAATCTTTTGTACTACTTTTGTAATCGCTAAATTTCCATTATATTCATATTTACTTAATTCTTCTAATGTTAAATTAAATGGAATTTTTTTAACTTTATTTTTATTAACTCCACCATTTGCAATTACTTCTTTTAAAACGTCATTAACATAGAATAAACATCTAGATATTTTTACATTATTTATCATATCATTACTTGGAGTAATTTCTCCTGTTAAAGGGTTAATACCATTAGCCATTTTTTCAATATAACCTTGAGCATGCTTTAATAATTCTAGATTCATTTAAGCCATCTCCTTTTTGGTGCATATTATAATACAAATTTACTAAAAAGTCTATAATATGTGTCTTTATTTTTTATAAACCACTAAAAACTAAAGTTAATAGTCCTTGCCTTAATTTATAAAATATTAATTTATAATTTACCAATAAATTGAACAAATTATTATTAAAGAAAATAATTATAAGGTGATAACTATGACAATATTAAAAATTATATGTTTATCAATAGGTTCAATTACTCTTTTATTTATTCTAACAAAAATAATGGGACAAAGAGAAATGTCACAATTAAGCATTTTTGATTACTTTATTACTATAACTATTGGGTCAATAGCAGCGGAACTATCTACTTCCTTAGAGGATAATTTTGTACAGCCTGTAATTGCAATGATTGTATATGCTCTAATAACTTTAATAGTATCAATTTTAAATACTAAATTTGTAAAACTTCGCCCTTTTCTTTCGGGAAAAACTTTAATTTTATATGATGATGGAACTCTATTTAAAGAAAACTTTAAAAAGCTAAGATAGATTTAAATGAATTCTTAGTACAATGTAGAACAAATGGTTTTTTTAATTTAAGCGATATAAAAACAGCTTTATTGGAGGAAAATGGAAAGATTAGTTTTCTTCCCTATAGTGATAAAAGACCAGCTAATCCAAGTGATTTTAATATAAAGCCTAAAGAAGAGGAAATTCTTACAAATCTAATATTAGATGGAAAGATTATGCAAGAAAATTTACAAGAATTGGGATTTGATGAGGCATGGTTACTTAAAAAGTTAAAAAAACAAGGAATTACAAAAACTAACAATATATTTTTAGCAACATATTGTTCTGATGGAAATTTATCAGTATATTTATCAGGTAATGTTCAAAATAATTAATGACAATTAATAAAAAAGTACATATTATAATATTGCAAGGAGGAATAAAAATGTATCAAGGCAATTATAATATGTATAATCCATATTATGACTTAAATTATCGTAATATGGAATCCCAAATAAATAATGAGGAAATAATTACTTTAAATCAGGCGATTATGTTAATAAATAAATCTGTGCAAGATGAAAAAAGTGATGAAATATTTTATGATAATCTAATTGAACAAGCACCTACTACTAAAGAAAAAGATATTATAAAAAGTATTAGAGATGATGAAAGAAAGCATAATCAAATATTAAGAAATTTATATTATGAATTTACAGGTCAGACTTTAGCAAATAAAGAGGAAGTAATGCCAAATATTTCAAAGAACAATATGGATTATAAAACTAATTTGGAAAATGCTTTATTTGGTGAACTAAATGCGGTTGTTAAATATCGAAGAATATTAGGAACAATGCCAAGTGGAAATAGTTATACCCTACTTATGTCTATTATGACTGATGAATTAAGACATGCATGTAAATATAATTTTTTAATTCAAAATGCAAAATAACTATTATAATATAAAAACTTACGAACCATATTTAGTCCGTAAGTTAATTTCATTATGGAGCGGATGAGGGAAATCGAATCCCCGTCACAGCCTTGGCAAGGCCATATTCTAACCACTAAACTACATCCGCAAAACAGATACATATATATTGTATCATAATTTTAAAAAGAGGCAAGTGCTTTTTTTGTTACAAATTAAAGTTTTCTTTATTTTTAATGTATTCTTTATAACTAATTAATTTTTTATAGTAATCTAAAGGATTATCTATACCTAATTCTATTAATATAGAATATGCAATAGAACTATTAATTTTAAAGAAACAAGCATCATCTTTTAATAGTTCTTCTATTAATCTATATTTCTTTAAGTCTTCTAACTCTTCTATAGTATTTGCAGTTTCTAACATCTTTACTTTTTTTATTACTAATTCTCTTAAATAATTCATAGACTTCCTCCTTTATTACTAAGGATATCCATATCTATATTCATAGATGTTTCTATAACTTGACGAGTTTTTCTTTTAGTTAAATATTCTAAGGAACCATCTCTATAGATAAAGTTATATCCTTCTAGATTAGGAATACCCATTGTATAATCGTGTCTATGTTTTCTATCTTCTTTAGGATTATAATTAATTATTTCAGTATATTTTTCTTCTTTAGATTTACCCTTATCTTTTACTTGAACATAAGCTAGATGTTGCTGTTGTTCCTTAGAAAATAATACTTTTATTAAGGTATTTATATAAGCAATAGCAGAAACACTACCTAAATCTTCTTCTAGTAATAAATTATTAATTAAAGAAAAGTTATCTGTAACTTCATCTGTTATTTCTGGTATATTTCGTATTTCAAATGTTTTACAATTAGTAAGATTTTTAATAATTGCATTAGTTCTATCTTCAAAATTAACATAATCTATTTCTGTTGATTTATCTAGATTAAGGCCTAAATCATAAACATTAACTTGCTTAGCACCTAATTCTTCATCACTAATTAAAGCATTAAAACCACTTGGTCTTAGTCCTAACTTACTTCTTGTTAAATCATCCATTTTATAGTTATCATTTTTATCTTTATTTATTATAGTAGCATCAGCATTAAAAATATATCCTTCTTCTTTAAGATAAATGCTATAATGAACTCCACTAATATTAACTACACAAGGAATATTATGCTTAGTTAAGAAGAAAGCATAAAGTTCGGCCCAGTTTTTACATGTTACTTGATTATCTGTTAAATTAATACTATTTATAGGCTTTTCATAAATTCTTTTTAAAAAGTCTAAACTTAAATCTTGTCCAAAAGCTTCAAACTTTTCTGAGAACTCTACTACTTCATTTAAGTTATTATAAAGTTTTAAGGCAATAGAAAGATTATTAGAGTCTAATGGTAAATCTTTCTCTACTCTTTTAATAAACTTTTTACCTGGTTTTACACCTGGAACAAAAGGTTTACCAAATGTTTCTAATGGTTTATCATATCCATATGGTGTCATATTATCCCTCCTTATTATCATTATACAATTTAACTTAGTATTTGACAAATGGAAAGATATATGAGAGAATATATTTGCATTTGATACATATAATGTATTAGATGGGTCTATAGCCAAGTGGTAAGGCGTGGGACTGCAACTCCCTGATCGTTGGTTCAAATCCGACTAGGCCCTCCAATTAGAAATTAAAGGAAATCTAGAAATAGACTTCCTTTTTATTATAATTCTTTATTTTTATATATTCTAACTGAGATGTAATAAGATATAGACATTACTATGATTGTTAAAATTATTAATAGCAAAGTAATCATACCTAGGCTTAAGTTATTTAAGCTATTTAATATATGCATTAATTCTATGTTGTTAAAGATATCTAAACTAGTAATCATTCCTATTATTAAAGCAAGTATGACTATGCAAAGGAAAAGCATTATTCTTCCCTTATTTGCATCAAATTTGTAATAAAAGGGAATTAATAAGGATATTACTAAACATATTCCAAAGGCAACTCCTATTATACTTGCAAAAAGAGATTCAAAAGTAGTATTTTCTATAAAGTTTGGAATAATGAAAGATGCTAGTATTCCTACTATTAAAACAATAAGTGATGTAGCATTAAATAATATATATTTAG
>CAMMKE010000043.1 GCA_946497375.1 uncultured Mycoplasmatota bacterium | reverse complement strand
TAAGGCAAGAACAGGAGCATCATTAATACCATCTCCTATAAAGACTAGTTTACCATATTCACTTTTCTCTTGCATTAAGGACTCTACTTTTTTAACTTTATCTTGAGGTAATAGTTCAGCATAATAATTATCTAGTTTTAATTCTTTACTTACTTTCTTACTTATCTCTTCTCTATCTCCTGTTAACATTATTATTTTCTTAACATTATTTTTTCTAAATTCTTTAACTGCTTTATAGGCATCATCTTTAATTTTATCGGAGATAATAATAGAACCTGCATATTTCTTATCAATAGCGATATAAATAACAGTTCCAACATCATTACTCTTTTTATAGTCAATATTATACTCTTCCATTAATTTCTCATTACCTACTAGAACTTCTTTAGAATCTACTTTGGCAATAACTCCTTTACCTTTAATTTCTTTAGTTTTTGTAACTAGTTTTTCATTAATATCTTTACCATAAGCTTCTTTAATAGATAAGGCAATTGGGTGATTAGAATAGTTCTCTGCATAACTTGTATATTTTAATAAATCTTCCTTTGAGTAATCTATAGCATTAACTTTTTGGACTTTAAAGATTCCTTCTGTTAGAGTTCCTGTTTTATCACATACAACTATTTCAGTGTTTGCAAGGGCTTCTAAATAGTTACTACCCTTTACTAAAACTCCTATTTTAGATGAGGCACCAATTCCTCCAAAGAAACTTAGAGGTATTGATATTACTAAGGCACAAGGACATGAGACAACTAAGAATGATAAGGCTCTATATATCCAAGTTTTAAAGTTAGTATCTAATATTAAAGGTGGAATAAAGGCAAGAAGAATAGCGATTATTACAACTATAGGAGTGTAGTATTTAGCAAATTTACTGATAAAGTTTTCTGATTTAGATTTTCTACTACTAGCATTTTCTACTAAGTCTAAGATTTTACTAACAGTAGATTCACCAAACTCTTTAGTTACTTTAACTTTTAGTATTCCTTCATTATTAATACATCCACTTAATACTTCATCAGTCTCAGTTACACTTTTTGGCATAGATTCTCCTGTTAGAGCAAGAGTATTAAGAAGAGAGTTACCTTCTACTACGATACCATCTAATGGTATTTTTTCTCCTGGTTTTATTAAGATAATATCACCAATTTTAACTTTATTAGGTTCTACTCTTTCAGTTTTTTCATTATGATAAAGATTAGCATAATCTGGTCTTATATCCATTAATTCTGAAACTGACTTTCTTGATTTATCAACAGCATAACTTTGGAATAGTTCTCCTACTTGATAGAATAGCATTACTGCAACTGCTTCAGGAAACTCTCCTATAAAAAAGGCTCCTATGGTTGCAATAGTCATTAAAAAGTTTTCATCAAAGGCTTTTCCTCTTGTAATGTTTCTTAAAGCTTTTAAGATGATATCATAACCTACTATTAGGTAGGAAATAATAAATAGAATATCGCTAATAATAACATTATCTAGTTTAAGGATAAATGCCAATACTAGTAAGATAAAAGATATTATAATTCTAATTAATTTTTTCTTCATCTTTTTTGTCATTATTAAACCTCCTCGATACTTACATCTGGTTCTTCTCTTCTTATTACTTTCTTAATTTGTTTTAAGGCATCGTTTAGATTATCTTCATTGCAACTAAAAGTGAATCTTTCCATCATAAAACTAATAGAGACATTTTCTATTAAGTCAATCTTTCTTAAAGACTCTTCTAAAAGATTAGCACAGTTAGCACAATCTAATCCTTCTATTTTATATTTATAATCTTTCATATTATTTCCTTCTTTCTATCCTTTATGATTAATATGTTCTAGTCCTATTTCAAATAGTTTAACAATATGGTCATCATCTAAAGTGTAATATACTTCTTTACCACTTCTTCTGCATTTAACTATGCCACTTCTTCTTAGGGTTGCTAATTGATGAGAGACACTTGATTTAGTCATGTTTAAGACATTAGCAAGGTCACAGACACACATCTCATCTTGATCGAGTGCAAAAAGAATTCTACATCTTGTAGTATCACCTATTAGTTTAAATAAGTCTGCTAGATGATTAAAAGTATTTTCTGAAGGCATTTTATTTAATACTTTATCTACTGCTTCCTTATGAATAATATTACAATCACATGAAAATTCATTTCTAGACATATCATCACATCCTATTAATATTATATGTTTATAGTTGAATTCTTACTCAACTATCTTCATTATAATTGAATAGATGTTCAATTGTCAAGATGTTTTATTATTTTCTTATGCCATTACATAGCATCTTTTTTATGGAAAATTTGACAATTATGTTCAAATATGATATTATTTAGTTACTTTTAAGAGGGAGATGGAAAAATGTTAAATAATCAATTATTAACGACAACTAATACGAAAAACTATAAGTCAATTAATAGTATTGATTGTTTTGACATTGCATAATTGTTAACTAATATAAATTATCTTATTATGTGAAGTCTATTACAATCAAGTAGTAGACTTTTATTTTATATATAAAGACTATAATATAGGATACGATTATTAAGACCTTATTTTACAGAGAGTTATCAGTTGGTGGAAGATAATAAATAAACTTAATAATTACTACCTACTATGTTGCTCAGGTAACTGGATGCCCGTATATACGGTTAAAATAAATTAAGTTAAAAAGAGGATGGTACCGTCTTTAATAAGACTCCTTATTGGTATCATTCTCTTTTATTTTAAGGAGATGGTAAATGTATGGAAACGGAAACTGAAACGATTTTTCCCTTTTAAAAGTAAAAATATAGAAAGAAGATATAATTATGAATGAAAAATGTTGTAAATTACTTAAAGAAGTAATTAATAAAAATTATAGTAATGTAAGACTTGATAAAATGTCTTATAATGATGAAATGTTTTATTATGAATTTAAAAGTGATGAACAAGTAAGTGAAAATGATTTAGAGAAATTAGAAGATGATATTAAGAATCTTGATAAAAATATTTATGTAAAACTTATAAGAGTTAGTGGTGTTTATTATGAAGGAAATGCTAATAACGAGATGATTACTAGAATTGTTGGTAAAGGTTTTAGTAGTCAAGACGAAATAGATAAGTATAACAAGTTTATAAATGAAGCGAGGGAAAGAGATCATAGAAAGATAGGCCAAGAGTTAGATTTATTCTGCTTTTCTGATTATGTAGGACCTGGACTACCTTTATATACTCCAAGAGGTACTATTGTTAAAGATGAGTTACAAAAAGAGATAGAGAAAGTTTGTAGAAAATATGGATTTCAAAAAGTAAGTTGTCCATCGTTAGCAGATATTTCTTTATTTGAAACTTCAGGTCATGCTTCTAAATTTAATGATGAACTATTTAGAGTAGAGTCTCCTAAAGGTCATAAGTTTGTATTAAAACCAGTACAATGTCCTCATCATACTCAAATATATGCTTCTAAATTAAGAAGTTATAAAGATTTACCTATTAGATATATGGAAAGTGATAAGCAGTATAGAGCAGAACTTCCTGGTGCAGTTGGTAATAGTTTATCAAGAGTTTATGCTATTACTGTTGAAGATGGTCATTCATTCTGTCGTGTTGACCAAGTTAAAGATGAAGTTAAAAATATGTGTAGTTTAATTAAAGAATTTTATTCAAGAATGGGGTTATGGGATAATCATTGGATATCTTTATCAGTGAGAGATTATGAGCATCCAGAGAAATATATCGGTGATAAAGATGATTGGGATTATTGTGAAAAAATGTTAGAAGAAGTTGCAGATGAACTTGGATTAAATGCAAAAAAATGTGAAGGAGAAGCAGCTTTATATGGTCCTAAATTAGATTTTATGTTTAAAGATGCTTTAGGTAGAGATATTCAAATACCTACTGTTCAAGTTGATTTTGCAATGCCTAAAAGATTTGGTTTATTCTATATTGATAAAAATGGTGAAAAACAAACTCCTGTTATGGTACATAGAGCAGTTTTAGGTTCTTATGAAAGATTTTTAGTATTATTACTAGAACAATTTAAAGGAGTTCTTCCTATATGGTTATCTCCGGTTCAAGTTAATATAGTGCCTGTTAATATGAAATATCATGATGAGTATTGTAGGAAACTAAAAGACCTATTAATTGATGAAGATATTAGAGTTAATTATGATGATAGTGATGAAAGTATGGGTAAAAAGATAAGAAATAGTAATGTAATGAAGAATCCTTATGTTTTAATTATTGGTGATAAAGAACGTGATAACAATTTAGTTAGTTATCGTAAGTATGGTGGTGAAGAGACTTATTCAATGAATGTTGAAGAATTTATAAAATTTATTAAAGAAGAAATAAAGAAAAGATAGTACTAATAGAGGTGGATGTAATGAGGCGATATAAACAAAGTGAAATAGAAGAAGTTGCAACTGTTCTTAAAAATGATGGTGTTATTAGTGTTCCTACTGATACTGTTTATGGAATATGTGCTAGGATTAATTCTAGTAAGGCTTATCGAAATCTTGTAAAGGTTAAACATCGTCCTGCTACTAAGTCTTTTCCTGTTCTTTGTAAAGATTTAGAACAAATTGAAAGTATTGCCATTGTTGATGAGAACACTCTTAAGTTAATTAAAGCTTTTATGCCTGGTCCTCTTACTTTAGTCTTAAATAAAAGACCTGATGCCTTTTCATATATTAATAATGCCGGTACAAGAGAGACAGATGAACTTGCTATTAGAATGGCTCCTACTCCATTTTTAAAAGAATTAATTAAAGAAGTTGGTAGTCCTTTGTTTTTAACGAGTGCTAATAAATCTGGTAAGGATGTATGTAAAACTTTAGATGAAATAGAGATAGAATGCCCTACTCTTGATGGAATGGTTATGGGTGATGTATCTTTTGGAAAAGCTAGTACTATTGTTGACCTCAAAGGTAATGATATAAAGATCCAAAGACAAGGTCCTATTAGTGAAGATGAGATTATAAAGGTTGTCAATAAATAACCTATAGCAGCTTACATGTATCTTATTCTTGACAAAAATAATTAAATATGATATTATATGTTCTCTTGAAAGAGGGGGTAATTATGGAAAATAGAGAATTTAATAAAATAATTTCTTTTGATGAAAATACTAAGTTTGAAAGAGTTAATGAAGCCGATGCAGTTGAGTATTTTTTAAATTGTAGTGATGAGGATTTAAAAAAAGTCTTTTTAGATAAGTTTGATATTTATATAAAAAAGGGATTAAATTCTAAAGTATATACTAATAATACTATGCAAGATTTAATGTTTATTATTTTTTATTTATATGATGATCCATATTCATTATTAGTACAATTTAATAGGTTGGTTGAAGAAACTAATGGGTGCTATACAGATTATTATAATATAATAAACTTTGATAATTTAGATAAGAAAGAAAATCAATATCGTTATATTAGAACAATTAGAGAGATGATATCTGATATTGAAATTAGCGAGTCTTATAGTGATTTAAGTTTATCTAGAGATTTTAAGGATAAATTAATCAAGTATAGAGATGATATTGAATTTAATAAAAGAAAGAACTCTTTTCTTAATGAATATGGAGAATTGGATATTGAAGAATTAAAAATAAGTTTTGATTATTATATGTCAAAAGAATATATGGATAATGGTTCAAGGAGAAAGAGTTGGGGCTTTTTACAAGGAGCTTATTTCAGTGATAAGTATAATCGTTATGAGATTTATCGTCAAGCCTATACTTATTCGTTGAAAATATATGGTGATGAGAAAACTAAAGAGTTATTTAACTGTGAATCTGGAAGTAAATATATTAAAGCTATATGTAATGGAATTGATTTAAATGATTATTTAAGTATTAAAAAATTAATTGGTTTGTATAAGACTACTCAATGTAATTTATACGATTTATCATTAATGCTTTTTGGTTCTACGAAATACTATAGTTGTTTAGAAGATTTATTTAAAAAAGCGAATAGTTCTTTAGAAAAAGATTTTGAACCTATTATTGCAAAGTATAAAAAAGATGAAATCGATTGTTTAATCGAGAGTGTAGACTATGAAGAATTTTTAAGAAGTAATTGTAGAAGTATTAAAGAATATTGTAATAGTAAAAATATAAGTGTTGATTTATTTAAAAAGGTCTTAGTTATCTAAAGGATGAAGTTATGTTAAAACAAATTGAAGAAAAGAAACAAAGATTGGCTAGTACTCGTTTCGCTATTGTAAATAGTAGAGTAGATAGAATTGTTGATTATATGATGAATGGAGTCCCTTTAGATAATAATACGACTCGTGAATTTGATTATTTAGATTATAAATTAATGACTAAATTAGAACTTGATGAATTTAAAAAACTTGCTTGTGATAATGCTAATGCCAATATTGTTGGAGCTGTTAGTAGATTTATAAGAAAAAACAAAAATGTCAGAAAAACTAATGTTCAATCAATACTAAATGCTAAAAATATAGTTGGATATGGAACTGATAATGAGCATGAAATTACTGATGAAGAAAAACTTGCTACTATTGAGTATTTAAAGCAACATCATTTAGTTTCTAAAAATGGTGTAATTGATTCTAAAGTTTATAATTTAGCAATAAAAAGATATCTTGCAGGTACTTTATTCACAGAAGAAGAGAAAGATAAAATTAAAAACAAATCTTAAATATTAAGTCGCTTCTTTTATTAATATGGATTAGTCTTTATTACATTTTAAAGAAAAAGCCACCATTACTATTGACTGTTGGTGGCTTTTTCTTTAAAATTCTATTAAATCTTAAGTATTAAATCACTTCTCTTTTTAATATAGATTAATGAGGAGTGATTTTTTATGTGTTCTTATAAAGTGTTAGAAGAATATGATAAATCTATTAGTGATGATGAATTAAAAAAAATAATTAATGATAAGTTATATAGAATTATTACTACTCTTGAGATGAATTTAGAATGAAAGAGGGCTTTAGGGTAGCAATTTATTTAAGACTTTCTATTGAAGATAAAGATAAGTTAAATAGATTAGACGATAGTGAATCCATTAAAAATCAAAGACATATGTTAATGGAGGTTGTTAATAATAACCCTAGTTATAAATTAGTGGGTGAATACTGTGATGAAGATTTATCTGGAGCAGGTACTTATAGACCAGAGTTTGAAAGATTAATTAAGGACTGTGAAAATGGGAAAATTGATATTGTTTTGTGTAAGAGTCAATCTAGATTTTCAAGGGATATGGAGATTGTAGAGAGATATATTAATAATAAGTTTAAAGAGTGGAATGTTAGATTTATTAGTTTATCTGATAATGCTGATACAGAAAATCCTGGTAATAAAAAGTCTAGGCAGATTAATGGTCTTGTTAATGAATGGTATTTAGAGGATGTTTCTAATAATATTAGAAGTGCTTTTAATTCTAAGATGAAACAAGGTGAGTTTATCTCCCCTTTCGCTCCTTTTGGTTATTTAGTAGATAGTTCTGATAATAATAAGTTAGTTATTGATGAAGTAGCTTGTTTAGTCGTTAAAGATATATTTAATCTATATTTAAGGGGCTATGGCTACTCTGCTATTGCTAAATGCTTAAATGATAAAAACATACCTAGTCCATCACTTCATAAATATAGACAAGGGATAAAGTTAAATATTGTTAGTAATAAAGCACGTGAAGAGATTAAATGGAATAGTAATGCTATTAAGATAATACTTAAAAATGAAGTTTATTTAGGTAAGCTTGTACAAGGTAAAAGAACTACTATTAGTTATAAGAATCATAAAATTATTAATAAAGATAAGTGTTTATGGATAAGTTATCCTAATACTCATGAAGCGATTATTGATGAAGATACTTTTAATAAAGTACAACTTGAGATGAAGAATAGAACTAAGCCTAGGGGTAATAGTACCGTTCATTTGTTTTCTGGTAAAGTTTTTTGTTTAGAGTGTGAGCATTATTTAAGAAAGAAAAACTCTTCAAAGCATCAATATTTAGTATGTTCTAATAATATTATCTGCTCTAATAAGTCATCTATTAGATATGATAAATTAGAGAGTATTGTTCTTATTTATATTAATAAACTATTAGATAAATTTTATGATGATGTGTTATTAAAAGAAAATGTAAATAAAAAATATAAGGAAATATATAAAGAAAAATTAATATCTTTAGAAAGTGAGTTAGTTAACATTAATAAAAAAATAGATGAATCTGAAAAGTATTTAAAGAATCTTTATGAAGATAAAGTAAATGGTGTTGTTTCTCTAGAGATGTTTAATAGTTTAGTTAGTAATTATGAAGATAATAAAGCTAGACATTCTAAACAGTTAGATGCTGTTAATAAAAAGATTAGCATTTATAAAGAGAACATTAAAAAATTTGATGAGGAAATAATCTCTAAATATAAAAAGTTAGATAATCTTAATAGAGTTATTGTTAATGAGTTTATAGATAAGATTTATGTTGGTGAAATTAGAGATAATATTAGAAATATAAAAATAAAATGGAATTTTTGAAGAAAAAATTGATTTAACTGCATATTATATTAGTAGAGATGGTAAAGATGAAGCGTGATAGATATCACGTTTTTTAATTGTAGTAGTGCTTTTGTATTGAATATACCAGTTAACTTGGGAAGATTATCTAAAACAAGGAATATTTTGGAAGAAAGGAATGGATATCTAAGTGTTAAACAAATTAATCCGAGAGTTAAATTAACTGCACGATATTTTAGTGCAGTTAACAATAAAGTATACTAAAGATGAAAAATTCTCTAGAACCATATGTTCAGTTGTACACAAAATGTGTACAACTAAAATACGACTTAAAAAGATAGAGAAATTATATCAATAATGCTTTAAATGACAAAACTGGATATTTTTAGTTGTCTAGTATTACTAGATGACTAAATGAAATTAAAATTAGCTAATGGTAAATGTTATAGTACTGATGTATATGATATTTAAGATATGTTTAAAGTTATTAAATCAATTTTGTTTTTAAGTTACTAGTATGATTATCAAGAAAGGAAGGAAAATTATGAAACAAAATAAATTAGAAACAATTACCAAATTATTTGAAGGAAAGGAAATCAGAAGTGTATGGGATTCTGAAAAAGAAGAATATTATTTTAGTGTAGTTGATGTTATTAGTATTTTAACCGATAGTAAAGATTCTAGTGATTATTGGACCACTCTTAAAAGAAGATTAACTAATGATGAAGGAAGTCAACTTCCGACAATTTGTCGGAGTTTGAAACTAAAAGCTAAAGATGGCAAAATGAGAAATACAGATACTTTAGACACCAAAGGTATTTTAAGATTAATAGAGTCTGTTCCTAGTCCTAAAGCTGAACCTTTTAAATTATGGTTAGCAGAATTAGGTAAAGAAAAAATTGATGAAGTTTTTGATCCTGAGATTGCTATTAAAAGAGCAATTAATTACTATCGTAATCGTGGTTATGATGATAAATGGATTAAAGCTAGATTAAATGGAATATTAGATAGAAATAAATTAACTGATTTATGGAAACAAAGTGGTATTAATGAGGGTTATGAATATGCTATTCTTACTAATGACATCTATAAAGAATGGTCTGGTATGACTGCTAAAGAATATAAAGAGTTTAAAGGGCTTAGAAAAGAATCTTTAAGAGATAATATGAGTGATATTGAGGTGTTACTTGCTGATATTGGGGAGATTACTACTCGTGAGCTTGCTAAGAAACATAAACCTTATGGATTAAATGAAAATAGAAAGATTGCTAAAGCAGGAGGTGAAGTTGCTAGTAATACGAGAAAAGATATAGAAGAAAAGCTTGGTGAAGATGTTATTAATAAAGATAATAAACTTAATTATCAATATATAGATGATAATAAAAAGTTAGATAATACTGTGTCTTAACAATATTCAAACAGTTGCTCTAATCAGGACACTTGCTACTAA
>CAMMKE010000042.1 GCA_946497375.1 uncultured Mycoplasmatota bacterium | reverse complement strand
ACTAAGAGATTTAAAACATTTACTATTGATTGTGATAATACAAAAGATATGGATGATGCAGTTAGTATAATGAAAAATGAAAAAGGCAATTATATTTTAGCAGTGCATATTGCCCACGTATCTCATTATGTTAAAAGAGGTAGTGCTCTTAATAAAGAAGCCTATGAAAGAGCCTTATCGGCATATCCTGCAAATTCAGTTATTCCAAACTTACCACCGGAATTATCAAATGGTATCTGTTCTTTAAATCCTAATGTTCCAAGACTAACAAGAACATGCATTATGGAAATATCTAAAACTGGAGAACTACTAAACTATAAATTTGTAAATTCTATAATTGAATCTAAAAAGAAAATGTCTTACAGCGAAGTTAATAAAGTATTAGATGAAGGAATAGTAGATAATGAATACCTACCATTTTTAAATGATCTAACTACTTTTAAAGAACTATCAGATATTTTAACATTAAAAAGGAAAAGTGAAGGTATGTTAACATTTATAGAACATGAAAATAATTTTATCGAAGATAAAGATGGCAATATTATTAGTATAGAAGAGAAAAATAATGGTACAGCAGGTAAAATGATTGAAAATGCTATGATTTTATATAACTACTGTGAATCTTCATATTTAAACTTTATAATAGGTACATCTATTAATAGAGTCCATGACTCACCAGATCAAGATAAATTAATGGATGCTTTTGATAAAATTCATAATCTTGGTTATAATTTACCAAAAATAGGTTCTATGACTACAGCACAATATATTCAAACAATATTAAATATGTATCAAAATGAAAATGATTATCCTATTATTTCAGATATTATATTAAAAGCTTTACCAAGAGCCCATTACTCTATTTATCCAACAGGACACTTTGGTTTAGGATTAGATTTTTATACTCACTCTACTTCACCGATTAGAAGATATCCAGATCTTAAAGCTCAACAAATAATTGATTCATATGAACAAGGTAAATTATATGAAATAGAAGATAATAACACTCTAGAAGCAATATGTGAGCACTGTTCTATGAAAGAACAAGAAGCCGAAGCTTTAGAACGAGAAGTAGAACTAATAAAAATGTTAAAATATGTTGAAAGACATAAAGATAAAAATTATTATGGCATTATAACAGATATAGATAATGAAAGAGCATATCTAAAAACTATAACAAATATACCCGGTTATATAGAGTATCTTGACTTAGATGATATAAGATTTATAAAATCTAAACGATATTTAAAAGATGAAAATGATATGGTAGTATTAAAAATAGGAGATACAGTTAAAGTACAAACTCATAATACAAATCACAAAGAATTGTTAGTAAACTTTGACTTTATTAAAAATATTACTTTAGAACAACAAAATAAAAAAGGAGCTACTGCTCTTAGAAAAAGTTATATAAAAAGACTATATTAAAAAACAGTGAAACGTCCACTGTTTTCTTTTTATCCATTCAAATCCATAAATTCCTGATTTAAAGTTTGATATTTATTAGACATTTTATTAGCATCACTCTTCTCTAATACATACCAACCCTTACGAAACATAAGTTCATAAACTTCTCTTTGTAGTGAAGAATAAGCATCAAACATCTCTTTATATTCACTATATAATGTTTCATTAGATGCTTCTGTTAAGCTAACAGCATAGTTTTTAACTAATTGTTTTAAAGTACTAAGTAATGAAGAAATATAATCTTTATCATTTAGAGCCATTCCTTTAGGAGTCTCTACTTTAGGATTACAAATTTGATTATTATTCATTGTTACCTCCTTCATTTAAGATATTTAAGATTTTACTAATATTACCATGAAATACATTACTAGCCTTGTTAAGCATATCTTTAATTTCACTATCAGTAACACTATTAATCGCATTACTAGCACTTTTATAAGCCCCATAGTTCCAATTAAACATATCACTTAAATAGTCCAAGTCTTTACAACTAATCATATTAGGTACTGACACTTTAATATTTTCCATATATTTTCCTCCCAACATTAATATGAGTAAAAAAGAAAAAACTATACATAAAGTATAATTTTATTTAATAGTCTTTAATCTATGTTTAATATCTAAAATTAAATCCATCGGAGCATTATCCATTTTATTTAAAACAAGTAAGGCATCTTGCAACTTAGTCTTAACAGATACATTATTTTTAATATTCTCAACTTCTTCATCTAAATTAAAGTTTTCACTAGGATTATCTTTCATATATTCTTTAATATAGTTCTTTATATCATTAAGAACATATTCTTTTAACTTATATGAATCCATCTCCATAACTCCAAAATATCCACTAATCATATATCTATAAACATCCTCTATTGTCATAACATCCCTCTAATCATTAACTTCAAGTTTCTCTAATAGTTTATTAATAATGTTATCAATCTCTTCATCTTTACCTTTAAGACTAAATAAAAGTTTATTAGTATTAGATGACTGAGGTAACATAAACCCAGCCTCTCTCATCATATCTTCAACCATTACTTTATTAGAATGAATAAAAGCCTTATATAAACGTTTTTCATCATCATTACTAGAGTTATTTATCATATTTTTCAAAATTTTAATCTGCTCTATCTTACTATCAGCAAGTTTAAATAATTCACTGATAACTCTTTTATCTTTAACCTGTTGTTTAGGATAAACTCTAGGTAACATACTAATCGCTTTTGATGGGCAAGAAGCTGCACAAGCTCCACAGCCAATACATTTATCAAAGTCTATCTGTCCTGTTTCATTATCAGTCGCTCCAGTAGGACATACAAAAAGACATAAACAATCTTTAGTACATATTTTTAAATCTCTATAAGCATATCTTTCACTTTTAGCACTCATACTAACATACCTCCAATATCTTAAGACTAGGAACCCTACAAACAGGACAAACCTTAGGTGGATTATCTCCTATATAAATAAAGCCACATATATCGCAAACCCATATTTTCGTATTTCTAATATAATCTATTCCCTTTTCTTTATAAGTATCCATTACTACTTTCATAATATTAGTACTCTTACTAGCCCAATTAACAACTCTCTTAGCACCTCTATCATCACATTTAGTAAACACATCCATTGCCTTACTAAAGTTAGTAATATCATTATTTACCATATCTATAACATCATCCAAACTACCAGATTTATTATCTTCTAAAGACTCATAATGTTTAGATAACTCTCTAAATAAATTACTCTCTTCATCTAAATACTGTTTTTCACATCCACGAGCTAAATTAGAGCAAATTAAAGATATTTCGTAGTTAGACAATTCTCTTAAATCATCATCTTCTTCTATAACCTCAACTTTAGACTCTTTTTTTATTTCCGCCTTTTCTTCTTTAACCTCTTCAAATAAACTCTTAGGCGCTCCACATAATGGACATTTCCAATCATCAGGCAAATCTTCAAACTTTACCTCATTCTTAGCATCATCATAAATATAACCACAAATTGTACAACGATATTTTTTCATACTTTCCTCCATAATTAAATGATATCAAATAAATAATAATAAATCTACCTTTTATATTAATACATTATTTCTTTATTAGTATATTAATTGATTCAAAAAAAGAGAAAACCTATCACCCAAAATAAGTTCTCTTTTATATCTAATTATATCTTTTACCATTAACTAATGGTGTTAAAACTCTAACCTTAACATTAGGAAGTTCTATTTTAGGAATAGAATCTATATTTATATTTTCAAAAAGACTAATTTTATCTAATAGTTCCTTATCTTTACTATTCTTTAATCTATTAAACAATTCTATTTCATTAAGACTATACAAGTCATCATAAGTAATATAACCTCTATCAATAGATAATTTTGTTATAGTAGCAAGTAACTGCATCATATAATTATCTTCGTTAGTATGACAATACAAATCTATACTTTTACTAACATCAATTATTTTAGAAACAATATCTCTACTAGTAAAACCAATTTCATCTTCATTATCTTCATTTTTAAATACTCTAACATCATTAATAATTTTTTTAATATCATCCTTATTGATATTTTTAGTCCAACCTATACCAGTTAAAATAACACCATCTAACCTATCAGCACAACATTTAGGCCTATCATTATCAACAATACCAAATTTCTTAAAGTTGATAATATCATCAACATCTATATTATCTTCTTTTAAACATTTAAGTAAATACTTATCACTTTTAATGATATCTTCCGTAAGTTCTTCTGTACTTTCTTGTTTTTCATAGTCTTCATTCATATAATCTATAACATGAGAAAAACAAGGAGTTGCCACATCGTGAAATAATGCTGCTACAGTCATAGTCTTATCTTTAGTTACTTTATAAGTTAGTAAAGAAGTTGTAAGAGAATGAGCAAATCTACTAATATATTCACTAAAATCATAAACACTTTTAGAAGCAAAATCCATTCCACAAAAATATCCCACCTTCATTAATCTATTTAAAGAAGGACATTCAAAATACTTTCTAAGAAATAATGGCATATTCTTATAATCTAATTGTTCTAAATAATACTGTAATAACATATAGAACCCTCCCTAATAATATTTTCTCATTTTCTTTAATATAAGTCTACCCTTTTCTTTATCAGTAATATATTCTAAAAACTCTTTTCTACTTACTTCTTCAAAATCATCTACATATCTTTTATTCTCTAATCTTTTTCCAAGATATATTAAATACTGTCTTTTAATTTCTAACTCTTCTAATAATATTTCTTTCATAGACATAGTTGTATAAAACTCTCTTCCATTAGTATAAACAAAAGAATCTCTTTCTTCATAAAAAGGACACCTTGCATCATAAATAATTCTATCTTCTTGAATAATAAAAGAACCAACTATAATTTTATCTGGATCAGATACCTTTAAACCACCACTGCTTTTAAAATCATTACCTTTAGGATTAGAACAACCTGCTAGTAACTTTCTATCTTTTAAATAAATAATACCCTTAGCACCTTTTAATTTTTCAAATGTATCAAAACTTACATATCTAAGATTAAAAAAATGTTCAGTCTCTCTTAAATATTTCAAGACAGAAATATTTTCCGGAACATTTATAGATTCATAATAAATTGTTTGGTTTTTAATAATCTCTTTCATTAGAACCTCCTTGAAAATATTTTATCATAGTTGACAATAAATTAAAAGAAAGAACAAAACTTTGATGCTTGTTCTATTAAAATATTACTTATACGCTCTAAAAATGTCTAGTGTTTTGCACAATCATTGTGCATTTTTACATTTTCAACATAAAGAAGCTACACTTTATTATTAATTATTATCTTTTCTAATTTTTTATAAACTATATCTACTTGTTTCCTCTCTCCTTCAATAGCAACTACTTTCATTCTAGGAGAAGTGTATCCTTCATTCATATTTTTTCACCACAAAACTTATCAAATAAATTACAAACTAAAATATATTTAGTATCTAATTAAATTTAAGTATACTAAAACCCTTATAAAATAAGGGAGTAATTACAAATTGGTGCCGTTGAGAAAGTTATCTACAACTTTTATCAAGGGTAATTGATATTAGAATCAATAACTAAATATATTTTAATAAAAGAAGAAAAATAGCAACTACATATAGTGCTATTTTTATCGTGTCATTCTTTTTTTATAAACATGATCTTGTGCGTCATCATTTGATTCGAGGCTTTGAATTTTTCTATTAATTTTATTTAATAATTCATTATCCGAACTATTTGATTGTTGCATTAATTCATCTAGTTGAGCTTTTATTTTTCTCTTTTTATCGATTTCATTCTTTACTGCATAAGGAATATATGGCAAAATAATACATTTGCCATCCTCTGTTATTTCTGAAACTTGACCTGTATTTTCATCATAAGCATATTCTAAAAAAGGTCTTGCTACTTGCTTTTTAGACTTTTCCAATAAAGCTATTAAGTAACCAGGATTTAGATTGTTTTTTTTACAACAATCATCTATATTAATTGATTCAGAAATAATTAGATACGCTAAATTAGACTCAAAAATTTCTAACTCATGAATACTATCTTCTAATTCTTGATGTTTCATTTCTAATTTTGATGCAATATTAATTATTTTCTCCGCTTTTAAAAAATGTGCAATCGATAAAACCGAAGACATTCTACTATATTTTCTTTTTGCTTTTCTTAAATTAACTTGAAGTTCATTTAATCTACTATTATTAAATTCTTCAACATTTTTGTTTAAGAAATATCTTTGAGCCGATTCGCGATTTACTAAAAGATTGAGAAAATGATTATTTTTTTTAATCCTAATATACATATAAATCAATCTCCCTTTTTGTACATTTTTATATTGACATTTGCACCATATTATAAGTAATTACAGTATACATTGTCAATATCATTGTATTCTTTGAAATTTATATTTGATGAAAGACATAAATCATAAACATCAACCTTTCTTCTAGGTTGATTCCTATATCAAAAGTTCGTGCTTTTCGAACAGATTTCCCTATGGTGGAGATGAGGAGATTCGAACTCCTGTCCAAAAATAAAGCTACATAAACTTCTACAAGTTTAGATGATTAAGAATTTTCGAACTATTTTCTAGTAACCATCAACTAATAAAACAGTCCTAGTCTAAAAGATTCCATCATAGTCTAGACAAACTATAACTATATCCTGCTAAAATAAACCATCTTAACTTAACACAGGAAATTAAGAAAAGACAGTGCATTTACCTATACTAGGCGAAAGCTAACTCAGTATTTTTATTAAATAAGTTAGCAAATGCTGTTTTAATACTGTTTCCAGTTATATTTAATTTAGTTTGTAACGTAAACAACTCGACTTGCCATTTATGCTCTATTATTCCTGTCGAAACCAAAGCATCCCCAAATACACCTAGATTATAACACAGAAGTATCAAAAAAGCAAATACCAATATTTACCAAATTATTTATACTTATTAAGCTTAGCAGCTTCTCTCTTCAAATATCTTTCTTTAATACTTTCTCTTTTATCATAGTTTTTCTTACCCTTACAAAGACCAAGCTCTATTTTCGCTTTACCACGTACAAAGTACAGTTTTAAAGGTATAAGAGTATAACCCTCTAATTTTAGTTTATTATCTAACTTTTTAATCTCACTTTTATGAAGTAATAATTTTCTACTACGTGTCTCTTCATGATTAAAGATATTACCTTCCTTATAATGATCTATAAACATATTAACAAGATAAACTTCGCCACTTCTTATAATTGCATAACTATCTTTAATAGAAGCTTTACCGAGCCTTATAGACTTAATCTCTGTTCCTTTTAAAACAATGCCAGCCTCATATGTATCTTCTATAAAATAATCAAATTTAGCACGTCTATTAATAATCTCCATAATATCACTCCAAACTAGGCATCTCTATATTACTATCAAGAGATAACACTATATTTTTATATGTCTCATAATACTCTCTATAACCAGGAAGTAATTCATCATTTAAACTAGTATAAGGATAAACAACAAAGTTTCTTTTCTTTCCATAAGTAGAATGTGTATATAAAAGCTCTACTTTAGGATTTCTTAACTCTATCGTACTAACACCGTTTTCCACAGACTTGTGGATATCTATACTAGCCATTAATCCCGTAAGACGTTCTACTCCTTCTTGGTCAGATATAAAGTTACCTAATGAATATATTACCATAGTCTTTCCAATAAAGGCAATGGGCTCTACTACATGAGGATGACTTCCAATAATAATATCAACACCAAGACTAGATAAATAGTTAGCAATTTCCTGCTGTGATGCACTAACACTAGTAGAGTATTCTGTTCCCCAGTGCATCGCTACTATTACAACATCGCTCCTTTCACGGACCTTATCAATATCCTCTTTCGCTATCTCGGGACTATAGACATTATTTAGATATTCTTTACCACTAGGAGTCTCTAAGCCATTAGTCCAAGTAGTATAAGAAAAGAAAGAATAAGTAATGCCGTTAATCTCTTTAATAACTGGCTTATCTCTATCTTCAAAAGATAAATAACTACCAGCCGTATAAACATCATCTTTACTATTCCAATAGTTTAAAGAGTTAATTACACCTGCCTCTCCTTTATCCATCGTATGATTAGTAGCAAGACTAACTAAGTTAAAACCTGCATCAATAAAAGCATCTCCTACTTCATAAGGAGAGTTAAACCTAGGATAATTAGATAAGCCTAACTCTGTTCCACCTAAAATAGTTTCTTGATTATAATATTTCAAATCATATTTTTTTATTAAGGGCTTAATCTCTTTTAACATTGGTTTAAAGTCATAACCATCACCTGTATAAGCATCATTATAAACAGTACTATGAATTAAAGCATCTCCTACCATTACAAGTGAAGCATCCATCTCTTCTTTCTTACTAACTACTTCTTCTTCATTTTTTTGTTCTTTTACATCATCTTTTTTAACATTATTATTAGTTAAACGATAATAAAATCCTAAACTCGCTCCAAATAAAACACCAATAAAAAGAATAATAACAAAACGACCTAATACTGTTAACTTTCTTCTCTTCTTAACTTTACTCATAACTACAACTTCTTAACAATTTCAAAGTCAATAGTTTTTGCCTCTTTAGAAGCAGCCACTACTTTAATTAAGACCCTTTCTCCAATAGTATATTTAATTTTACTCTTCTCACCTACTAAAGTCATTCTTTCTTCATCAAAAGTAAAGTAATCATCCATAAGTCTAACAGGAACTAACCCTTCTACCAAGTTATCAAGTTCTACAAACATACCAAAACTCATAACTGATGATATCATTCCCTCAAATTCTTTTCCAATATGACTTTCCATATATTCGGCCATCTTCATATCTTCAACTTCTCTTTCACAGTCAACAGAAGCCCTCTCCATCGCTGAGGAATGGTCTGCCACAAAGATAAGTTTCTCTTCATAATGATGAATAGTATGACTACTTAAATCATGATTAAATAAATATGTTCTTAAAAGTCTATGTACCGTAGTATCAGGATAACGTCTTATAGGAGAAGTAAAATGCGTATAACATGAACTACCTAAACCAAAGTGTCCAAGATTAGTAGGAGAATATATCGCTTTCTGCATACATCTAAGTAATAATGATGTAAGTACTTGTCCTTCTTTCTTATCATGAACAAACTTAAGTAGTTTTTGAACAGCAATACTCTTATTACCTTTCAAGTCTCCAGTTACTTTATATCCTAAATTACTAACAAAACTTAAGAAATCTCTCATCTTCTCTTCCTTAGGACTTTCATGGATACGATAAATAAATGGTAAATCCATATTATATATATGAGTAGCCACACATTCATTAGCAGCAATCATAAAGTCTTCAATTAAGTTCTCACCAGTTCCTCTTTCCCTTTTTGTAATTTCATAAGGCACACAATTTTCATCAACAAGTATCTTCGCTTCATCAACATCAAAATCTAAGTATCCTCTTTTTACTTTAGCCTTTCTAAGAATAGTAGCAAACTCACTCATAGTCTTTAAATCATCAACAAACTCTTCATATCCTTCTGGCACAATATTCTTCTCTAATATACTATTAACGTTTTTATAAGTCATTTGAATTCTTGACCTAATCACACTTGGAAAGATATCATAATCTAAAAGCTTGCCTTCACTATCATATTTCATTACACAACTAATAGCAAGTCTATCAACATTAGGATTCAAAGAACATATTCCATTAGATAACTCATGAGGTAACATTGGTATAACTCTATCAACAAGATACACTGATGTACCTCTATCCATTGCCTCTTTATCTAAAGGACTTCCTTCTTTAACATAATAGGAAACATCAGCAATATGAACACCTAAAGTATAAGTATCACCACGCTTTTCAATAGATATCGCATCATCTATATCTTTAGTATCATCACCATCAATTGTA
>CAMMKE010000041.1 GCA_946497375.1 uncultured Mycoplasmatota bacterium | reverse complement strand
CATCTTTAGCATTATATCTAGGATTATTATCTTGTTTATAAGAATCACTATGACATTCATCTATAATAATAAGACCAAGGTTTTTAATAGGTGCGAAAACTGCACTTCTAGCACCTATTACAATATCTGCTTCTCCTTTTACTATTCTTCTATACTCATCATACCTCTCTCCATCTGATAAGGCACTGTGTAGTAGTGCTATATTACTTCCAAATCTTTCTTCAAATCTTTTAATCAATTGAGGTGTTAAAGATATCTCAGGTACTAAAACAATACTCTTTAAGCCTTTTTCTAAATACTTATCAATTAATTCCATATAAACTTCAGTCTTACCACTACCAGTAACACCATATAGTAATGACACAGTATTTTCAGTATTTAAAATATTATTAACAGCATTTTCTTGTAATGAAGTTATTTTTTTTATTTTCTTATCACTTTTTTCATAATCTAATCTATAAACTTCTTCTTCTAAAACTCTTAAAATATCATTCTTAACTAAAGTATTTAGAATAGATATAGAGACATCTTTTAACTCATCACGACTTAGTTTTTCTTTACCTTTAAATAAGCCTACAACTTCTCTTTGCTTATCAGTTAATTTCTTATCATAATCATTTAAATAGTATACTTTTCTATATTTCTTCTTAACATCACTTTTAATACTAGCTTTATATCCTTTAGGAAGCATTACTTGATAACAACTGATTAGAGATGCTAAGGTTGTCTTATGTAAATATTCTCCTAATTCTAATAATTCTTTAGTAAGTATTACTTCTTCATCAAGGACTTCTTCTATTTCTTTTAACTTATCTACATCACTGTTTTTATCTTTCTCTAAAATAAAGCCTACTAAAGTTCTATTACCAAAAGGAACCTTTACTCTTTTACCTATTTCTATTTTATCTTCTAAATATTTAGGAACTAAATAATCAAAGATTCTATCAACACTTTTACTAGTTATCTCAACTAAAACACCTACTACCAAGTTATCACTTCCTTTCATGTTAAAACTTTGTTCGTAAAATATTTTAAAGAAAAAGGCTTATGCAAACAAAGCCATATATATTAAGAATCCTAAGAATATTAAACTAACTATCAGACCATTAATCTTTTCAAAGTTACTACTCTTATATTTAACACCTACTCCTATCATCATTAACGCTCCACCGATTAAGCCACCAATATGGGCAGCATTATCTATTCCTGGAACCATAAATCCAAGTATTAAGTTAATGACAATTAAAGGTATTATTTGACTCTTAATAACAGTACCTAAATAGATACGATAATGATATCCAAAGTAAAGTAATGCTCCAAGTAAACCAAATATCGCTCCACTTGCTCCTACACTTAAAGCATCAGGTGTTACAACTACTGATAATAGTGAACCACAAACTGCACTAAATAAGTAAACTACTAAGAATCTCCATTTACCTATGAAACTTTCTAATTGCATTCCTATAATCCATAAAGCATACATATTGAATAGAAGGTGAGCAAGATTAGCATGAACAAAGGCTGCTGTTATTAATCTATAATATTCTCCCATTTTAACAAATGGCCCATAACTTCCAAGATATGATACTACTTCATCAAAATTACCCATAAAAGTAGGAAACAAGAAAACAAATAAATTAATTATAATTAAAGCATAAGTAATAATAGGTTTCTTAGGTGCAAAAACATCGGCAACCCTCTCTTGATCTTTTTTATTATGATTATTTATATCATTAGTAACTTTAATAAATAATTCTATTCCCTCTTCACTAAATTTTAACTTTTTAGCAATATCAGGAAAAATAGACTTTAATAATTTATTCTTCTTAACATCAGCATCTTCATGTACTTCAACTGCTGTTATATTATCAGTTTTAAATTCATCTAAATTAACTGCTCCACCTAAATCTAAAAAGATACTAAGTGTATTTAATTTAAATGATAAAGTTTTCTTCTTTATTTTCCTTAAGATTCTATTAGTCTTAAAAACATCAAATTTATATTGTTCATCATTATGAATATATCTCATTACTAATCTAACTACTTTATAATCTTCATCTAAATTTTCAAGCCAAATCTCATCTTCTGCCCCTTGTAATATTATAGGAGTGTATCCTTTTTCAGTAATAAAGTAATGAAGAAGTTTCATAGCTAGAGTATTTTTCTCATTCATATCTATAACATGTTCTTCCATAGATATCTCCTTTCGATATATATTTTAACATATTTCATTTTAGAAATAAACATATTCTAATATAATTAGATAATCTTCTTAATTAAATCACTAACAGAATCAACCGTCTTATTAGTAATAGCAGTTAATTCATCACAAGAGTTTTTGACTCTATAACCATTATACTTTCTAATCATATCTATATCATTTTAATAAAATATTCCATCATAATCACTTACTAATATCTTCTTCATAATTCCAAATACCTAACTTTCCTTTTGCAAATATAGGTCTATCCAATACTTGAATATCATCTAAAATCCAAGCATACCTACCAATCTTATAATCACCGACTAAATATTCTAGCTTGTCTTTCTTTATCTTATCTAAAAACTCTTTATCCATATAAACACAATCTACCAAATTACATTTACAAATGATATAACCAAATCTTAAATCAACATCTTTAATAAGATTCATTAACTCTTTATTATTTTTCCATTCTTTAGGTATTTTGGTAGAACTAGCATGAATATATAACTCTCCTCTATAATTCGTTTTAAAACTTCTAGTTTCTATTTTCTTTTTACCAAGTCTTATCAATGTTGCATATGGTTCTGTTAAACTAAGTACTTTCACTTTATAATTCCTCCATGACATTTTAATTCATATATTAGTTTTTTATCTTTATATATCTGTTCAGTACCTACAAAGTTTTCCATATCTCCATCTACATTAAAAGTATAAAGATAGTCTTCATTTACAAACTCTTTAGGCCCTCTAATAGGAATAACACTTTTATCTTCTCCTACCTTCATAAGAGCGACTCTTAAGACTTTGTCCATCAATTCTTCTGTTAGACTATCATCTAAAGTAACTCCATAATAATTCATACCCCAAAGAATATTATCATTATAATAAACTACTTCTTCACCAATAAACTTAACTCCACCAAAATAAGTATCATGATAAGTAAAGTTGCCATCTGTAAACTCATAATCTTTTGACTTTAATCTACTAGGTATAACTTTAGGAGCATTACTATTAGCATAAGTACCTTTCTTTGCTTTCACTAAAAACTCTAAAAATTCTTTGTTATTTATATTCATAATCTATTTATCTCCTTTAATTATCAAATATTAAAAAGGCTAGCCACCTTTGACTAACCTTGTAAAATGTCTAACGACACCTGACATTAGTATAAAGCATTTCTGCTCCTGTGCTTATATATTACACTAAATATCATATATTAGTCAATTTTTTTATTCACTCTCCAAACTCTTTAAATAATCTAAAAATTCTTTAGGAGGCTCTTGTTCAAAATATAACTCTTTTCCTGTCATAGGATGTATAAATCTAATACTCTTAGAATGTAACATTTGTCCAAACTCTGTTACATTTTTATGATTTCCATACAAAGGATCATTACTAACAGGATGTTTAATGTAGTTAAGATGTACTCTTATCTGATGAGTTCTACCTGTCTCTAAGATACATTCTATTAAAGTATTATTTTTAAATCTCTTTAATACTCTAAAATTAGTTATTGCATCTTTACTATTATGAGCGGTTACATCCATCTTTTGTCTATTATTTTCATCTCTTCCAATAGGAGCATCAATAGTACCAGTCTCATGCATTATAACTCCATCAACAATTGCAAGATAATGTCTTTCTATTTTTTTGTTTTTTATCATTTCACTAAGTAATTCCATTGTTTTAGCATCTTTTGCAACTACCATTAAACCACTTGTATCTTTATCAAGTCTATGAACAATACCTGGTCTAAAGGTACCATCTTTACTTACTTTAGAGTGATAAATAAGAGCATTAACTAAAGTATCTGTAACATGCCCTGGAGCAGGATGAACTACAAGTCCACTCCCTTTATTAATAATCATTAAGTATTCATCTTCATAAACAATATCAAGAGGAATATTAGTAGGTTCAAGGTTTTCTAGATTTATCTCTTCATCAAGACTTACTTCAATAACATCACCTAGTTTTACTTTATAACTAGCATTTTTCTCTTTACCATTAACAAGTATTTTACCATCACTAATTAACTTAGATACTCTACTTCTAGATAAATCACTATTACTTGCAATATAACTATCAAGTCTATTTCCTTCACTATTTACTTCTAATGTCATCTTTTTTACCTCTTTCTTTTAATATTTCTTTAATTATAACGATAATTATTCCAACAACTATTAGTATATCAGCTAAATTAAAGACAGGAAAGTTTAGTGTAAATATTTTAAATGATAAATAATCAATTATATAACCATCTATTAATCTATCAAGAAAATTACCTAATAGACCTGCTAAGGCTAAAGAATAACCTATAGAAAGTACTCTATCATCTAAATTATTCTTTAACTCATAAATTATAAAAAATAGACAAATTATTGCGATAAGTATTAATAGATAAATCCTACTTGCAAATAAAGAAAAGGCTGCCCCATCATTTAAAACATAAGTTAAGGAAAAGAAATTATCTATAATATTAACTGTCGTTAAATAAGTACTAACTAAATATTTTAACAATAAATCTATTCCTAACAAAACAATAACTAAAACAATTGATAATATAATATTACTCTTCTTCATTTTCTCTCCTTATATAATTAATTTTACTAACTACTAATTGTAATTCATCATATCTTTTTTCTACTGTTCCTGTAAATATACAAATATCTCCTTTTTTAATATCCATATTATTTTTATATACTCTAGGAAAGAAGATAAAATCAACCTGCCCTGTCTCATCACTAGCAGTTATGAAAGCCATATCTTCATTTTTCTTAGTCTTAATCGCTTTAACTTTCTCTACCATTACCATAACATTAACTATTCTATTAAAGTAATTACTTAAATTATTAATACTTATAATATTTTGATACTTACTCTTATATGCAGTTACAGGATGATTACTAATATAAAAACCAAAGCAATCTTCTTCTTGTTCTAATAAAACACTATTAGGAAATTCATTAGTAATAATTATCTCTGGCTTTAATACTAAGCTCTCATCTAAATCTATAGTTAAAGTTCCATAATTAACTAAACTATCTAAATTAGTAATTAATGTTTTTTTATTATACCCTAAATTTCTAAAAGCATCAGCTTTTATTAAAGACTCTAACTGTTTTTTAGTAACTCCTCCTCTAACTAACTTAGAAAAAGCATCATATATATCAGTAAATTCTTTATCTCTTGACCTCAATACCAAACTAGAAACACTTGTTCCTACACCTTTAATAGTAGAAAACGGAAAGATTATATTATTACCATCAATAACAAATCTATTAGTACTTTTATTTATATCAGGCTTTAATACTTTCAAATCATGACTTCTTATCTCTCTTAAGTATTCTTGCATTTTAGAGGAAGCTCCTATAACATTATTTAAAAGATTAGCATAGAACTCTAACTTATAATGTACTTTTAAATAAGCCATTTTATAAGCGACTAGAGAGTATGCAACAGCATGGGATTTATTAAAACCATAACCGGCGAATTTTAAAATGCTTGAAAATATTGTTTTAGAAATATTTTCATCGTGCCCTAACGCTTTCGCTTTACTTATAAATTTACTTTCTTCATTCTTTAAAACATCTACTTTTTTCTTACTAATCGCCCGTCTTAAAATATCCGCTTCTCCTAATGTATAACCTGCATATATGTTTGCAACTTGCATTATTTGTTCTTGATATATCATAATACCATATGTTTCTTTTAAAATAGGCTCTAAAGACTTATCTTGATATATAACTTTCTCTCTTCCTTCTTTTCTTGCTATATATAAATCTATATTTTCAGCAGGACCAGGTCTAAATAGAGCAATCGCTGCGATTAAATCATCAAAACTACTAGGTTTAAGCTTTCTTAAGAAACCTCTCATTCCATTAGATTCAAATTGAAAGATACCACTAGTATCACTTCTTGCAAATAAAGTATAAGTATCTCTATCATCTAGAGGAATATCATTAAACTCTATTCTTTCACCTCTAGTTTTATAAACCATATCCATTACATTCATGATAATAGTAAGATTTCTAATTCCTAGAAAATCCATCTTTAATAGACCTAACTCTTCTAAATAGTTCATAGAATATCCTGTTAAGTACATATCATCACTTTTAGTTAAAGGAATAACTTCATCTAAGTCCTTCTTACACATAACAATACCCGCAGCATGTGTTCCAATCTGTCTTGGAAAGCCTTCGATAATAGAAGCGACTTTATAGACTTTAGATAATGTTTCATCGCTATTTATATATGCTCTAAACTTCTCATTTTCCCTATAAAACTCCTCTAACTTCTTATGAGACATAACAGGTATAAAAGATGTTAGCCTATCTACTTTATATAAAGGTACACTAAATATACGAGATACATCTCTTAACACTTGTTTAGCAGCAAGAGTTCCAAATGTAACTATTCCAGACACTCTTTTTTTACCATACTTATCAGTAACATAATTAATAATATCATCTCTATATATATCAGGAATATCTGTATCTATATCAGGCATAGTCTTACGTTCAGGATTTAAAAATCTTTCAAATAGTAAATTATATTTTAAAGGGTCTATTTCTGTAATGCCAAGAGAGTATGCTACTAAACTTCCTGCTGCACTACCTCTACCAGGCCCTACTAATATTCCTTTCTTTTTAGCATATCTAATAAAGTCATAAACAACAAGAAAATAGTTAGCAAAGCCCATATTATTAATGATATTAAGTTCATAACTTAATCTATCAAGATACTCCTTAGAAACATTATTATTAAGTCTTTTAGTAAGTCCTGCCCTAGCAAGGGAAATTAAATAGATAGATGAATCTACTCCTTTAGGGCATTCATATATAGGTAGTAATAAACTAGGCTTAGGAAACTCTAAATTACATTCATCTACTATCTTCAAAGTATTAAGAAGTCCTATATTATCATAAGTATTAATAACATCAGTAACTTCTAACTCTTTATTTAAAATATCATAACTAATATTATCATTTATAGTCTTACCATCACGAATTAAATATAAATATTTTAAATAATTACTGTACTCCTTACTCTTATATAAACAAGGCTTTAAATAAACTATATCTTTAGTAATAATCAAAGCCTCACTTTCTTCTTTCTTATTACTAAAGCCAAGATAAATATCCTTAATTTTATCTCTATATTCTAAGTAAAAGTCTAAACTAGAATAAGGAACTAAAAAGAAAAGATTATCTTTATAGTTAATAATATCATCTATTGTTATACTATTATCATTTACTCTTGTACATATTTTAATTAGATTAAGGTAACCTTGATAATTTTTTATATATAGTAAGATTTTATAATTATTAATAGAAACTTCTAAACCAACAACAGGTTTTATGTTCTTAAGATTACACTTCTTAATAAACTCCATTGTTCCATACATATTATCATCACAAATAACAGCACTAGTTCTATTATTTTTAATGTTGTAATCTATAATATCATCTATTGTTAAAAGACTAGATAAAAGAGAGTAATTACTCTTAACATAAAGCATATTGAACATAACAATCACTCTCCTTTCTTCTTTTATATCATACAGATGTATGTAGAGTCAATATTTTTATGCGATTTTATTTGACTTTATACCATAAATATGGTAAAGTTATAAAGCAGAAACGTTTAGTAAAGGAGGAATTATTATGGCAAAGAAAGTTACTAGCAAAAAGCCTTTAACTGGAAATAGTAGATCACATGCTTTAAATGCTACTAAAAGACAACAAAAACCAAATTTACAAGTAATAAGACTTGAAGATGGAACTAAAATTAGAATGAGTGCAAGAGAAATCAGAAGTTTAAGAAAACAAGATAAACAAGCTGCTTAATATAAAAAAAGATAGTCGCCACAAACGATTATCTTTTTTTAGTACCATAATGCATATTAACTTGCTCTCTCATATAATCTAAATTTCTAGATGCTTTTTGACTAGCAAGCATTTGAAAATATGCTAAATCCAAATTATTATTTTTTGATTTTGTAACTTCAGTATCATCTACAACAGTTGCAAATTGAGATGTCATATTAGGCATTGTTCTAATTATACTATTAGCTAAATTACCTCCAACACGTGCTGAAGCCAAAGCTTCAGTATATGACTTTTCTCTTATTTGATATCTATTCATTAATTGCTCCTTTCTTACTGCGTGTTGATATATTATCATATTTTTCCCAGTTTGTAAAACATTTTTTTGTATGAGCAATTAATATATATTATCTTTCTAAATAATCTGCCCCTTTAAAAGAACCACCTTCCGGCTCTTCCTTAAGTAAATCATTAAAATTCTGTTGTCTTAAGGCTTCATATATAACTATAGCCACGCTATTAGAAACATTCAAAGCTCTAATATTAGATGTCATTGGTATCCTAAGACAATGTGATAAGTCATCTTTTAATATTTCTTTAGGAATACCAGTAGATTCTTTACCAAAGATAAAATATAAATCTAAATTTTCTTTATTACTATAATCAAAATTAGTATGAGGTTTCCTTCCATATCTTGTTAGATAATAATATACGCCTTTATTTTTAGATGTAAAATCATCCCAATTCTCATAGACTTCATAATCTAATTTTTCTATATAGTTAACTGCACTTCTTTTAAGATGCTTATCATCTAAAGAAAAGCCTAATGGTTTAATTAAATGTAATTTTGTATTAGTCCCTACACAAGTTCTCATAATATTACCAGTATTTTGTGGTATTTCAGGTTCAAATAAAACTATATGATTCATAATAACACCTCCAAACTAAAACAAGACTTATTGTCCTGTTTCATCATTAATATCAAGAAAGTTTAATGCTTCATCTCTAGTTAATAATGCTCCATTTAGTCCATCTTCAACCGCTGTAATCTTTCCTTCTGTAAACTTAATCAAACAAGGCATTCTTTCAATACTAAAATCCGAGCCATATTTATCTAATAAATTTTGTATAAAAGAATCTTTATCATCTACATCCTCTAAATTTACATAAACTAAATCCTCATAGTTATTTTTTTCTAAAGGTGATTTAACTTCTTCTTCAAAATCTCTACAATCACTATCACTAGCACTACACAAATATAAAATTGATGAAGGATTCTCTGTCAAATAATGTTCAACTTCATTTGGATTAATTTCGGAAATAACATTTTGTAAGACAGGTATTTCCTTTTGATAATTCTTATAAGTATTATATAAACTGGCTAAATATAAAACTAAAACTATTACTATAATATATATAACTACTAAAATTACATAATTTTGTTTTTGTTTCTTTTTACTTTTCATCATCTATCACCTCTAACTTAAATTAATTGTAACACAATCTTAATATTTTGAAAACAATAGTTTTTATTTTTTAGGCATAAAAACTTTACTATTTAACTATTAGACATAAACTACAAATAAAGGAGGATTAATTATGTACAATAGACCAATTTACCAAAATAATAATAGAAATGGTTTTATTCCTTTAATTGTTGGGGGTGTTATAGGATATGGACTAGGTAGTTATAATCGACCTAACTTTTATTATCCAATCTACCCATTCTATCCAGTATATCCTATGTATCCACCATTTTATAGAAGATAAGGCCTGTGCCTTATCTTAAAAAAAGCCCTATGGACTATTTTATTGCAGTTATTTCAACCTCATAACTTCCATTAGGACTTTCTACAGTAATAACATCTCCTACTTTATGATTAAGTAGAGCTTTAGCGATAGGACTTTCATTAGAAATT
>CAMMKE010000040.1 GCA_946497375.1 uncultured Mycoplasmatota bacterium | reverse complement strand
TATAGAAAGAGAACGCGGTATTACTATTAAATTAAATGCTGTATCTATTAATTATCTATATAATAACGAAACATATTTATTAAATTTAATAGATACTCCAGGTCATGTTGACTTCTCATATGAGGTTAATCGTTCTCTAGCTTCTTGTGAAGGGGCTATTTTAGTAGTGGATGCTACCCAAGGAATAGAAGCACAAACTCTTGCCAATCTCTATCTTGCTCTTGATAATAACCTAACTATCATTCCTGTTATTAATAAAATAGACCTACCTAGTGCCGATATTCCTAAAGTAACTGAAGAACTTACTAATTTAGGCTTTGATGAAGAAGATATTATCTTAACTAGTGCCAAAACAGGTGAGGGAATAAAAGAATTACTAGATGCTATCATTACCAAAATACCTGCTCCTAAAGGAGATGCTTCTAAACCTTTACAGGGATTAATCTTTGATAGTATCTATGACTCTTATCGTGGAGTTTTAACCGCTGTTCGTATATTTAATGGTAGTATAAAAAAAGGTGATACTATCTATATGTTAGAAAGTAAAGCATCATATGAAGTTTTATCTATTTTAAAAAATACTCCTAAAGAAGTAGAAGTTAACTCTCTAAGCACAGGAGAGGTAGGGTATATCTATGCCTCTATTAAAAGTATTAGTGATGTTCATGTAGGAGATACAATTACTTTAAACTCTACTAAAGACAAAGTAGAATCATTACCAGGCTATAAGAAATTAAAAAGCGTTGTCTACTGTGGGCTTTACCCAATTGAGACTAATCAGTTTGAAGAGTTAAGAGATTCACTTGCTAAACTTAAATTAAATGATGCCGCGTTAGTTTATGAACCTGAAACATCAGTGGCCTTAGGCTTTGGTTTTAGAACAGGCTTTTTAGGCTTATTACATATGGAAGTAACAATAGAGCGAATTAAGCGAGAATTTAATATCGATGTTATTGCCACAACTCCATCTGTTATTTATAAAGTAACTCTTACTGATGGATCCACTATCGAAGTAGATGCTCCTAATAAAATGCCGCCTAAAGTTAAAGTAAAAAAAATAGAAGAGCCTTTTGTTAAGACATCTATTTATACTCCAAAAGACTATATCGGACCATTAATGGAACTATGTCAAGACAAACGTGGTACTTTCATTAATATGAATTATTTAGATGACACTAGAGTTTGCCTTATCTATAAACTACCTCTATCAGAAATAGTCTATGACTTCTTTGATAAATTAAAATCAATTACAAAAGGCTATGCCTCATTTGACTATGAAGTAACAGGGTATGAAGCTAGTGATTTAGTAAAATTAGATATTATGTTAAATGGAGAAGTAGTAGATGCTCTTAGTATGATAGTTCATAAAGACTTTGCCTATAATCGTGGTAAATTAATAGTTCATAGATTAAAAGATGTAATACCAAGACAACTATTTGAAGTCCCAGTGCAAGCTTCTATTGGTAATAAAGTAATCGCTAGGACAGATATTAAAGCCTTAAGAAAAGATGTTCTTGCCAAATGTTATGGGGGTGACATTACTCGTAAGAAAAAACTACTTGAAAAACAAAAAGAAGGTAAAAAGAAGATGAAACAAATAGGTAGTGTAGAAGTACCTCCTGATGCTTTTCTAGCAATACTTTCTACTAAAGAAAATTAGAGCCCGTTATAACTCTATTTTTTGTTAAAATCTTCTAGGAGAGTGATTTAATGACTGAAGTAATGCAAATATTAGGAATTTTTTTAGAAGGATTAATCTCCTTTTTCTCACCTTGTGTTATTCCTTTAATACCTTTATATATGGGCTACCTTGCTACTAATGCTAAAGAGATTGATAAAGATGGCAATGTTACTTATAAAAAGAAAGTAGTTCTAATCTATACCTTATTCTTTATTTTAGGAATATCTATGTCTTTCTTTATCTTAGGACTATCTTTTACAGGACTTGGTCTATTCTTTAAAGATAATAGAAAAATATTCTTAGAAGTAGGGGGCATCTTAATCGTAATTTTAGGACTATTCCAGTTAGGTATATTAAAAGTAGATTTTCTAAATAAAGAAAAGAAATTAAAGATTAATTTTAATCCCAATAAAATGACTAAGAAAACTGCCTTTTTAATGGGCTTTCTATTTTCTTTCGCTTGGACTCCTTGTGTGGGACCAGCCTTATCATCAACCCTAATCATGGCATCTACTGCAAGTACCGCTTTAATAGGAAACCTTTTCGTTTTAGTTTATGCCTTAGGTTTCTTACTGCCTTTTATAATATTAGGGCTATTTACTACAAAAGTTTTAAATATAATTAAAAGAAAACAAAATATCTTAAACTATGTTGTTAAATTAGGAGCCTTAATTATTATTTTCATGGGAATCTTTGTATCTTATACTGGTTTTACTATGGAAAGTATTAAAGATAAAGAGACAGTAACTAGTACTGGTAAAGTAGAACTAGCAACTCCTATTAATTTTACTTTAAAAGATCAAAATGGTAATACTTATACTTTAGATGACTATATAGGTAAAACCATCATCTTACATTTCTATGCTATAGACTGTTTCGCTTGTTTAGATGAACTACCTAATATAGAGAAGTTATATAACGATTATAATCAAAATAAAGACGATGTTATTATTTTAGGAATCGCTAATACATCACGTAATCCTAAAAAAGATATAAAGAAATTCTTAACTAAAAATAATTATACCTTTACATCATTAAATGCTAGTAATAAATTATTTAATAAATACTATGTAACAACCTATCCTAATACTTATATAATAAACTCTAATGGTAATATTGCCTTTACATCTTTTGGCAGTATGACATATGATACTTTAAAAAAAGAAATAGAAAAAGTAAGAAAATAGACTCTTTAAAAAAAGTTTATTTTCTTATATACTTATTATAGAGGGATAAGTAATGAATAGTAGAATTGAATTAAATAAAGATAAACAAAAAGATATAGATAGAGAAAAACAGACAGAAAAAGTAAAAAAGATAGTTAAGAGAATAGTAATATCTCTTACTATAATCTTTTTACTTGTCTTTTTTACATTTTTTTACATTACTAATATTGGCACAACATCTCTAATAGTTAATGAAGAAGCGATTGTTAACTCTAAACTACCAGAGTCCTTTAGTGGACTTAAAGTTATTCAGTTTGGGGATTTACATTATAGTAATTATGACTTATTAAAAGAAGTTGTTAATGCCATTACCAAAAGAAATCCTGATTTAATTTTATTTACAGGAGACTTATTAGGAAATGAAGATTTAGCTCCTAAAAATAGAAAAAAACTCGTTAAAGAGTTAAAGAAGCTAAACTCTACCTTAGGTAAATATGCAGTATTAGGGGAGTCTGATAATGATGATGCCATATCTATTTTAGTAGATTGTGGTTTTAAGGTATTAGATGATAGTAATGAACTTATCTATAATGAATCTAATGAACCTATTATGTTAGTAGGACTAAATACTAATAATGATTCTATTAATTATGATAAGGCTTTTACTAATTATAATGATACTACTTATACTATAACAATATTTCATAAACCAGATTATATAGATGAGTTTGTAGAAGTATATCCTATTGATTTAGCATTAGCAGGGCATTCACATTTAGGAGAGATTAGAATACCTTACTTACTTAATCTAGCTTCTAAAGACCATGCTTCTAAATATATAAATTCATACTATAAAATTAATAATACAGAATTCTATATAACAAGTGGAATAGGAACGGATACTTATGATGTTAGAATTAATGCAAGACCATCTATTAACTTTTTTAGACTTAGGAAAACAACTTAGTAAAGAAGTTTTCTTTTTTCTTTGTCTCTTTTATATAAAGAGGTATTTTCTTTAAAGTCTTATTATAAAGAGTAATATTAATATTACCAACTTTACCACTTTTTAATGAGTCATCAATACTAGCAAGGACTTTAACATTATCTTTTTCTTTTTCTGTTAAAGGATAAGTAAAAGATTTATTTACATAGTACTTATTATCATCTATAACGAGGTCAAAATCATTTTTATCAACAATATTATAGTTACTATAATTATCAAAAGCATATTCTGCCAATCTTTCATGATTATTATACTCATCATTATCATCTAGAGTAACAATAGTTATGTTTAAATCATTCTTTTTATGAGTAGTGACAAGTGTTTTACCAGCACTAGGAGTATAACCATTTTTACCACCAGTACAGTATTTATAATCTCCTAATAGTTTCATTCTATTATACCAAAGATAACTCTTATTAAGAGTCTTTACTCGGTATTCTTCAGTACCAATTATTTTTCTATAAGTCTTATTTTTATAAGCATATCTTGATAATTTTGCCATATCTCTTGCCGTAGAGTAGTTCTTAGTCTCTTCATCAAGACCATGAGGATTACTAAAAGTAGTATTAGTCATACCAATCTCTTTAGCTTTTTTATTCATCATTTTAACAAAGTCTTCTTCACTTCCTGCTACGGCTTTTGCAATTACAACTGATGCATCATTTCCACTTCTAAGCATAAGGCCATAGAGTAAATCAATTAACTTCATCTTTTCATTTAACTCTAAATAAATACTAGTCCCATACATCTTAAGTATTTCTTCCCCTGCTTTAATCTCTTTATCTAAATCTCCTTCTTCTATAGCGATAATACAAGTCATTATCTTGGTAATTGAAGCGATTAATCTTACCTCATCAGCATTATTTTCATATAAGACACGACCACTGTTTAAGGCGACTATAATACTACTTCTAGCAGTATCAAAAGTATCTTCTTTACAAAAAACATTTAAGGGTACTAAAAATAATAACAACATAACTAATACTTTCTTCATCGTACTTCACCTAATAAAACTTATTCTAAAAAAATAAAAGTATAACTAATAATATTAACATATACAGTTTTAATTTTACACTATCATTAAAAATAAATCTTGTCTTTTTTGTGTATTTAATATATCCTAGAAATAGGAAGGAGGAAAAACTATGAGAGGTGTAAAAGTATTTGGAGTATTATTAATAGCAGTATTTTTTATTACTGGATGTGGTGGTGAAAAAACTTTAACTTGTACAAATACAGAAGAACAAAGTGGTATCAGTATGGACCAAGAAGTAACTATGACCTTTAAAGATGATAAAGTTACAGATGTAAAAATGAGTATTAATAGTAAAGCCACTAGTAGTCTTATAAAAAATAATTGGGATACATTCGCATCTGCTATGGATAAACAATTTGAAGAAAAAAATGAAGATGGTATAAAACTAAGTAAAACTAATGATGCTGATAACCATTCCTATAAAGTAGAACTTGATATTGATTTAGAAAAAGCAAGTGATGATGCTTTATCTGAATATGGTCTTTCTGGTATAACTAATAGTAAGGCTTCTTATGAAGAAACTAAGAAAGATGCTGAAGATTCTGGATTTACTTGTAAATAAAAAGAAAAGACTTTCTCTTTTCTTTTTTTTGTGCTATAGTAATGATATAAGAATAGGAGGAGTTAGTATGACAAGAGGAAGTGCTAGAAAAGAAGTAATAAAGCATGAGGAGGTATCAAGCTGGGTATATATATTATTATTAACAGCAATTGCAATATTAGGTTGGGTATTGGGTAAGTTTGATTTTAACATAGGCAAAGCTAGTTTGACTTTTGCAATATTTGCTTATCCTTTTAGATATTTTGTAGCAAATATTATAACTAAAAAATATGGATATAAAGAAACGATGAATGGAATTAGTTATTCTGCTTGTTTAATGTTACTTTTCATGATCGTAGCGTCTTTGCTTGGCCAAAGAGATATTGATTATATACCTGTAACTGGTGAAGTTTTTGGATATTTAGTAAGTCAAATGATTAACTTAACTATCTATTATTACTTATATATGAATACAGAAGGTAATAAATTACCTATACTAGCTACTTACATATTTTCTATGTTAGTAGATAATTTAATTAGTATGTTATTTATAAGTAGAATGACTATGGTTGATGCTTTCTGGAGAACATATTTTGTTACTATATTAATAGAGACAATTATATCTATTATTTTGATTAATTTTGATGATAAAAAAGTATTACCAGTTAGTAAAAAAAGAAAAAAAAGAAAATGAATAGAAATTATTCTTTAGTTAAAATGCTAATAGTTGTTATTATATTACTAGTGCTAGTATTGTTAGTTATAATAAGTGCTAAGAGACTAATAATATCTAGTAATTTAGAATATTATAACAGAAAAGAAAAATTAATGATAAAAGCTAGTAGAGAATATTTTTCTGTTTATAGTAACTATTTACCTAAAGAAGTAAATGATAATACTAGAGTATTACTTAGTGCTTTAGTTTTAGAAGAATATATTGACATGATAAAAGATGTTAATGATAATGATTGTAATAAAACAAAGAGTTATGTAGAAGTAGAGAAGACTAGTGATAATGAATATCTATATAAAGCACATTTAGTATGTGATAAAGCAAACTATGAAACTAAGGATGGGGAGTAAGTATGGATAAGACAAGAAAAAAGTATATAGCATTAGTAATAGTAACAGTAGTAATAAGTATAATAGCTTTAATAGGAGCTAGTTATGCTTTACTTACTATGACTATAGAAGGGGATAAAAAAGTTAGTTTAACAGCAGGTATATTAAAAGTTGACTTTGATGAAGGAGATAATATTAATCTAAATGAAATAGCACCTATGACAGATAATCAAGGATTAAAGACAACTCCTTATACATTTACAGTAACAAATACAGGTAATATAAATGCTTATTATCATGTATCACTTGAAGAAGATGTTAATAATACATTAGATAATTCTTATTTAAAGATGAGATTAACTAGTAATAATGGATATGATAGTGGGGTAGTTAAAGTTAGTGGTTATGGTACTGGAGAGTTTGATATAACAAGTGAAGCGACATTAGAACCAGAAGATACTGTAACATATAATTTATGGATGTGGTTAGATGAGAATGCAGATAATAGTGCTCAAGGTAAATTATATCAAAGTAAGATAGTAGTTAGTAGTTTTGATAGAGAACAAGGAGTTACAGTATCTAATGCTTTACTTAATAATATACCAGAGGAAAATCAGTATGATGATGGAGTAGATACCTTTATAACAGGAGAAGATCCTAATAATTATATATGGTACTCTGGTAAGTTATGGAGAGCGGTTAGTGTTAATAATGAGGCAGGGACAACAAAGTTAGTAACCCAGTGGAATATAAGTGCGATACCTTATAATGCAAGTGGTAATACAGCATTTGAAGGAAGTCATATGGAAATGTGGTTAAATGATACTTCTGTAGATGGATTCTTAGGTAATTTAAGAGATTATGAGAACTTTGTCGTAACAGATGCTAAGTGGAATGCAACAATGGATGATACAGATTTGGAAAGTATCACAAGACCTAATGGAACAACAACTGTAACAGATGTAGTAGGTTTACTTAATATGTATGAGTATCAGTCTAGTTATTATGGAACAACTTATAGTAATGGTTATTTAAATAATGGACTTTACTGGTGGACTTTAACACCATATAGTACGTCCTACGTGCGTTACGTCAGCTGCATTGGTAACGCGGACTCTAATAGTCCTTCGAACGCGTTCGGTGTCCGCCCATCTATAAATCTAAAATCTAGCGTCAAAATCGTAAATGGTAATGGAACAATAGATAACCCATATCGCTTAGAAGGAGATAATGATACAAATTTATCAGGAACTATGTTAAATACAAGATATAGTGGTGAATATATAACTTTTGGAACAGGAGAAAATACCTTATATAGAATAGTAAGTCATGAGACTAGTGGTTTAACAAAAATAACTAGTGCAGAACCATTAAAGAGTGGAGGAAGTTTTATAACGAATGCATTAGGAAATTATTTATATTCTAGTACAACAACAATGGGAACATTCTTAAATAAAGAATATTTAACAAGTTATGTAGATAGTAGTTATAGTGATATGATAGAAGATAGTACTACATGGTATCTTGGAACAGTAGGAGATGGTGACTCATATAAACTTGCCAAATATACAAATACTACGGATAATATTCTGACATCAAGTACGACTACAGCAAAGGTAGGCTTATTAAGATCAGGAGAATTAATGGCAGGACAATTTAATAGATATGGTAATAACACTTATTATTGGACTTTAACTCCATATAGTACGTCTTACGTGCGTTGCGTCAACGGCAGTGGTGGCGCGAACAACTTTAGTCCTTCGGGCGCGCGCGGTGTCCGCCCATCAGTAAATCTAAAATCTAACGTGCAAATCGTAAATGGTGAGGGAACCTTAAATTCACCGTTTGAATTATCCGTTCAATAATGTTATCTGTTCAAACTAAAGAATCTAGCATAAAAACTAGATTCCTTTTTATTTTTGAACAGATAATATTCATAGACTTAATAACCGGCTCAGGATATTTTAAGTATTCAGTTCAATTATAATTCTATATTATAATTGAAAACTTTAAAGTAAAATGAATAATTATCATAAATTATAACGATAGTAGTAACAACTAAGCTTCTTTATAATATTTATTTTTGTAATATATATCTAAAATATTAAACAAGTAATAAAGTGTTTAATTACCTTATGTTACCTTTTTCATTGAAATATACAATTAATGTTATCTGTTCATTATACAAAAGAAACCTTGGTATAATTACCAGAGCTCGTATATAAACAGATAACATTATTGAACAGATAACACATATTATCTGTTTAAACAGATAATTTGAAATACAGTTAGGAAGTTAATAGTCACGGAAGAGAATTGTATTTTTCTTTCGTGACGATAATAGCTTTAAATTAACCTACAATAAAATGTTAATATATATGTAGGAGGTAATTACCCACAGTACGTCCAACGTGCGTAACGTCAACAACAATGGTAACGAGCAACAAATTAGTTGCTTTTTTTATATTGACTAATACTATCCATTATGATACATTATAGATAGAAGAGGCGATGCATAAAAGATGGGGAAAGGAGAAGAATGAAAAAAATTTAAATTTATGTGAATTTTGAAAATCTGGGGTACTTTTTAGGGAAAATTTTTAAAATTTGCCCAGCGAAAATTGAAAATTCACCTCTATTTTAGGACTGAATTTTCAAAATTACCTTTTTGCAATCATTTATAGACTATGCTATAAGTATTGCAGAAAGGAGGAATTGTCTTGGCTATTACTAAGAAAAGATTTGAAGAAATAGTAAAAGAGTTAAGAAGAAAAGGAGAAGTTGTTCCTGCTACTTATGACTGTATATATAAAGCTATTATGAGAAATTGTCCTAAGTATAGAGCAGATACTACATCTAACTTAACAAGTGTATCTAAAGAGTTAATATCAAATACTTATAAAGAAATGAATACTGAGTATGTAATAGATAATGTTTTAGAAAAAGGTAAAGTATCAGATGTTTTATTTGCAGTAAAAGGATATGTTCTTAATTATGAGTTTAATAATAGAAAATGGGATGGATTAATAGAGAGAAATGATGCTTATTTAGGTAAAGTAAAAAATGATTTGATAAGAAGAACGAAAAGTTATGCAAGTTTACCTAAAGTCATACAGATAAATATAAATAACTTTTATTGTTTCTTAAGTAAATATAATCTGTTAGAGTTTAAATCAAGAGATAAATATGGAATAATAGAAAGTGATAAATGGGGTAAGATTTATGTTAATTTAAAATTAATAAGAGAAAAGTATGATAGAGGATTAAAGTTAAGTAAACTAGAAAAAGAACTAGTAATATTAACTTTAACAAAAGTTGACGAGATTGATAAAATAGCGAAAGGAGACGAAGAACTTATGGAAGTTGCTAAAGAATTAAAAAGATTAACTAATGATGCTTATACTATTGGATTATATGATGAAGAAGAGGAAAGAAGAAGAATAGAAAACAGTATAAAAATTACTGCTAAAAAACAAGGTCTTAATCAAGGAATTAAACAAGGAATTAAGCAAGGAATTAAGCAAGGTGTTAATAATGAAAAAAATTCTATTGCTAAAAATCTTCTTAGTATGGGTATGCCAATAAAA
>CAMMKE010000039.1 GCA_946497375.1 uncultured Mycoplasmatota bacterium | reverse complement strand
GTAGTCTAAAATAAGTTATGTAAAATAACTTATTTTTTAGTTGGGTGTTGGTAATTATGAAAGACTTTAAGGAAAAATTAAAACTTGTTCCAGAACTACCTGGAAGTTATCAGATGAAAGATAAAAATGGTTATATTATCTATGTTGGAAAAGCTAAGAACTTGAAGAAAAGGGTTAGTAGTTATTTTAGAGGTAATGTAACAGGTAAGACAGCAATGCTTGTCCAAGATATAGATGACTTTGAATACATTGTAACTGATAGTGAATTAGAGAGTCTTATATTAGAGATAAACCTAATTAAAAAATATGATCCTAAATACAATATCTTACTTAAAGATGATAAGAGTTATCCTTATATAGAGCTTACTAATGAAAAATATCCTAGACTTAGAGTAGTTAGAAATGTTAAAAGAAAGAAGAAAGACCATAAATTATTTGGACCTTATCCTAATGTAACTGCAGCGAGAAAGACAGTTAATATGATTAATCGTTTATATCCATTAAGGAAATGTGAAAAACTACCTAAAAAAGAATGTTTATATTATCATATAAATGAATGCTTAGGTTACTGTATTAAAGAAATAGATAAAGATACTATTAAATCTATGACTGATGAGATAACAAGCTTTCTTAAAGGTAATAGTAGTTTTATTAAAGAAAAAATTACAAAAGAAATGGAAAAAGCAAGTAATGCTTTAAATTATGAAAAAGCTTTGGAATTAAGAGAAATGTTAACCGATATAGATATAACTTTAACTAAACAAAAGATAGACTTAAAGAAGAATTATAACTTTGATATCTTTAACTATACAGTAGTAGATAACTATTTATCGATAACAGTTTTCTTTATAAGAGAAGGAATACTTTTTGGTAGACACCATGAAACATTACAGACACTAGATAATGTTACTGATGATATGGAAGAGTACATTATTAAATTTTATGATAAAAATATTCTTGCTCATGAAATATTAATACCTGATACTTTAAATGCTGAACTACTTAGTGAATATCTAAAAGTAAAGGTTCATGTTCCTAAAAGAGGGGAGTTAAAGAAACTAGTTGACCTTGCCGAAGAAAACTCTAAAGTAGTCTTAAATGAAGAGTTAGAAACACTTAAGAAAGATGATAATAAAAAGATGGAAGCTTTAAATGAGTTAAAAACTCTTCTAGGTGTAGAATCTGTATCTCGTATGGAAAGCTTTGATAACTCTCATTTATTTGGAACATACTATGTAGGGGCTATGGTTGTCTTTCGCGATTTTGAGCCTTTAAAGAATGATTATCGTAAATATAAAATAAGTACTGATGTTAAAGATGACTTAGGAGCAATGAGAGAAGTTTTATATCGAAGATATTATAAAGCGATTATGGATAATGAAGTCTTACCTGATTTAATAGTTATGGATGGAGGAGAAACTCAAGTAAATGTCTGTAAAGAGATACTTTCTAGTTTAAATCTATCTATTCCTATAATAGGTCTTAAGAAAGATTCTCATCATAGAACTAATACTGTTATAGATAGTAATTATAAAGTCTTAGATATTAAAAGCGATAGTAACCTATTTCTATATCTATCTAAAATTCAAGAAGAAGTTCATCGTTTTGCCATTAGTTATCATCGTAATATTAAAAGTAAAGGACTATTATCAAGTTACCTTGATTTAGTTCCAGGAATTGGTGAAGTAAGACGTAAAGAATTACTTAAAAAATTTGGTTCTATGAAAAAAATGAGGGAAGCAAGTATAGAAGATTTAAGTGAAATAGTAGGAGATACTGTAGCCTTAAATCTCTATAATGTCTTGCATGAGGAGGATAAAAATGAAAATGAATAAAAAAGGATTTACAATGCTAGAATTACTTGCTGTTATAATTATATTAGGTATATTAATAACTCTTGCTTATATGGGAGTGTCTAGATATTTAAATCAAGCTAGAAATGCTACTTATAGTGATTTTGAACAAAATATTAAGGATGGAGTTACTAACTATTTAATTGATCATACAGGTACTATCCCTAATGAGGGAGAATCTTTAGTAGTCGATGTAAAAAAATTAGTCTGTGAAGGTTATGTAGAAGATTTACAAGATCCAAGAGAATCTAGTAAAACATGTAATTTAGAAAGTTATGCTATTGTTAAAAGAAATAATGATACTAGTTCTAATATGGATATAGAATATTCTGCTTGTTTAAAATGTTCTGGTTATACTAGTCCTGCCTGTTCTAATTCTATTTCAGGAATTCCAAGATTAAAAGCTGATTCAGACTGTGAGGTAGACTAATGGCAACTATTAAAGTAATGGATGAAATACTTGCTAATAAGATAGCAGCAGGAGAAGTAGTAGAAAGATGTTTAAATGTTGTTAAAGAGTTAGTAGAAAACTCTATAGATGCAGAGTCTACGGAAATTAAGATTAATTTAATAGATTCTGGTACTAAGAAAATAGTAGTAAGTGATAATGGTATTGGTATGAATAAAGAAGATGCTATGCTTGCATTCTCACGTCATGCCACTAGTAAATTAAAAAACTTAGATGATTTATTTAATATCGAAACATTAGGCTTTAGAGGAGAAGCTCTACCATCTATCGCTTCAGTTTCTCATGTTTATCTACAGACAAGTAAAGATGGAGTAGGAACAAGTATTTCTTTAAATGGCGGAGTAATAGAGAGTGTAGAAAATAGTGATTTAAGTGTGGGTACAACTATTGAAGTAAGAGATTTATTCTATAATACTCCAGTAAGATTAAAGTATTTAAAGAATCTTTATACAGAACTAGCTTTAATAATCGAATATGTTAATAAAATGGCTCTATCATATCCATCTATTAGATTTGTTTTAACTAATAATGAAAAAGAGTTATTAAATACTTCTGGAGATGGTAATTTATTAAAAGTAATCTATGCTGTCTATGGCATAGATGTTGCTAAAAAAATGATAGAGATAAGTGGCGAAAACGATGATTATGTAATATCTGGTTATATTGGTTATCCAGAAATAGCCAAGACAAGCCGTAATGTTATTACTACTTTAGTAAATGGTAGAGTTATTAAGAATTTAGATTTAAATAGATGTCTAATAGACTGTTATCATACTTATATACCTAAAGATAAGTTTCCTATGATAGTTTTAAATATAGATGTAGATCCAATTCTAATAGATATTAATATACATCCGCAAAAGATGGATATAAAGTTCTCTAAATTAGATAGTCTAAAAGAGTTAATTACGAAAGTAATTAGTTCTAAACTAAAAGAAGTATTACTAGTACCACATGCTAATATTAGGGATTTAAATACTATTTATGAAGTAGAAGACTCTCTTCCAGTTAATACTATAAATTATGAATTAGATGATGAAGAAGAGCCTTTAAAAGAAACATCTCCTAACCTAGAGGAATTATCTTTTGACTTTGATAATGATAATAAGATAACGGGTACTAAGACTGAAGAAGTAGTTGAAGATGAAAAAGAGAAAAAAGATAACTATCGTATCAAAGAAATGATACCTGTAGGTATCGTTCATAAGACTTATATAATCGCAGAAAACTCAAGTGGTATGTATATAATAGACCAACATGCAGCGGCAGAACGTATTAATTATGAAAAAGTCTTAAATGCTCTATTAAAAAATGATTATAAAGTTATAGATTTACTAGTACCTATTAGATTAGAATATCCTAAAGATGAGTTTATTAGAATTAAAGAACATATGGATATAATAAATAGTATAGGAATATCTTTAGAAGAGTTTGGTGATAATACTTTTATTGTTAGAAGTCATCCTACATGGTTTTTTGAAGGATATGAAAGGGAAGCCATTGAAAAGATAATTGCTATCACTCTAGAAAAAGGTGTATTTGATAAAGAGAAATTTATCTATAAAACAGCATCTACTATGGCTTGTAAGATGAGTATAAAAGCTAATGATTATTTAGATTTAGATACTGCTAAAATCCTTTTAGATAACCTAAGAAGATGTGATAATCCTTTTACTTGTCCTCATGGTAGACCAACTATTATTACATATAGTAATTATGACTTAGAAAGGCTCTTTAAAAGAGCGATGAATTAACTATAACTTCAAAAATACCAAATAATTGATTATTTCGGAGTTATGTTATTAAACTACTAAAAAAAACATAGATATGTAGTTTTATTGCAAAAACTATTATATGAGGAGGGACTACTATGAACATTGAATTTATTAATAATGTTTATACTGTAGATGGATTAATGTTGCCTATGGTACATTTTGAAAGTAAAGTAAAAGATATATGTGTTATATGTATACATGGTATGTGTGGAACAATTGTAGACAATTACTTTGCTACTGTATGGGGAAAGGTATTATCGGAAAAAAATATTGGTTTTATTTATGAACATAACAGAGGTCACTCTATAGAAAATGATATAGTCATGATGGATGGTTCATTTAAAAGATACGGATGTATGTATGAAGTATTTGAAGACTGTATTTATGATATAGATTTAGCGATACAAACTGCAAAAGATAAAGGATATAAAAGAATTATTTTATTAGGACATAGTTATGGATGTAATAAAGTCATTTACTATTATTATAAAAAACATCCTAATATTTTAGGAATAATCCTTGCAAGTGCTCCAGATATGATTAGTTCCCATTTGTTATTGGAGCCTGATTATAAAGAATTATTATCGGAAGCAAAGAAGAATATAGATAATAGTGAACCAACAAAATTACTTCATAAAATGATAGAAGATTATATGTATATGAGTTCTCTTACTTATTATAATTGGTATAATGAAAATTCTAATCTTGATAATCTACCAGTTATTTCTAATAAAGAACATTGGGAACAATTTGAAACAATAGACGTTCCAATCCTTACTTTTTCTGGCTCTAATGAAGAAGATTATTATCAACATTTAGATTTATTAAAAGATAGAGCATTAAACTGTAAGAATTTTGAATATAAAATAATTGATAATACAGGTCATACTTATAAAAATAAAGAAAAAGAAATAGCAAATTTCATTTTTAATTGGATAAATAAAAATTTTAATTTATAGGAGAGATTTATGATAATTGCCATATTAGGACCAACTGCTGTTGGTAAAACTGCTTTAAGTATAGCACTTGCTAAACATTATAATGCCGAAGTTATTAATTTTGATGCTATGCAAGTCTATGTTAAGTTAGATATAGGTACTGCTAAAGTAACTAAAGAAGAAATGGAAGGAGTACCTCATCATTTACTTAGTAATGTATCACTTGATAAAAACTATTCTGTTTATGATTATCAAAAAGATGCAAGATGTTTAATAGATAAACTTCTAAAAGAAAATAAAAATATTATCTTAGTAGGAGGAACAGGTCTATATTTAAAAGCAGTACTTTTTGATTATAATTTTACAGAAGGTACAACTTATAAAGAATATAATGATTTAACTAATGAAGAGATACTTAATAAAATAAAATCTTATAATGTAGAAGAATTACCTCATGTAAACAATAGAAAAAGATTAGTAAGGCTATTAAATAAACTAGAAAACAATGAGACTATTACTAACGATGGGAATAACCTTTTATATAAAGATACTATCTTTATAGGATTAACTACTGATAGAAATACTTTATATGATAAGATTAATAAAAGAGTAGATATCATGTTTAATAATGGCCTATTAGAAGAAGTAGAATCTTTAAAAGATGAGTTTAATACTTCTAAAGCTTTAAATACTGCAATAGGTTATAAAGAATTTATTCCATACTTTAATCATGAAAAAACTTTAGATGAAGTAAAAGATGATATAAAGAAAAACTCAAGACATTATGCTAAAAGACAATATACTTTCTTTAATCATCAGTTTAATCTTAAGTGGTTTAATACTAATTATGATGACTTTAATAAAACAAAAATAGAAGTTATTAATTATATAGATGAAACTAATAATTAACATATGCAACCATTATTTGGTTGCTTTTCCTTGCTAATTTACATAAAATATGGTATTATAACACCAAATTGAAGGGGTATGTAGTATGAGTAGTAAAAAAGAAGTATTTGCAAAAGGATTTTGTGGTAAGAAATTATTTTTAATATTTGTAATAGGTTCTATCTTTGGAGCTTTTTATGAACAAATTCTTAATTTAGTTAAAGTTTATCTTGCCACAGGAGATATTGTCTGGGAACTAAGACGAGGAGTAATTTATGGCCCTTTTAGTCCTATCTATGGAGCAGGGGCAGTACTTTTTGTTTATTTATTAGTTAAACCAAACTATTCTAATATTAAAACCTATATCTATGGATGCCTATTAGGAGGAGGTTTTGAATACTTAATAAGTTTATTACAAGAAATATTTACTCATACGAGGTCTTGGGATTACTCTAGTTACTTTTTAAATATTGGAGGAAGAACTACAATTCCATATATGTTGGTATGGGGAGCCTTCGCTCTTATCTTTGCCAAAATAATTTATCCTTTTATATCTAAGTTAATTGAAAAAATACCTGTTAATGTTGGTAATATCATCTATTATTTCTTACTAATATTCTTAATAATTGATATGTTTATATCATGGACTGCTTTATTTAGAAGTGCTATGAGAAGAGAGAGTATTGAACCTATCACTCCAGTTGGTAGATTATATGATAGAGTCTATCCTGATAGTGTTCTATCTAAAAGTTTTCCTAATATGGACTTTAAAGTTAGAAAGGGTAAGTAGTATGATAACATTAATTTGTTTAATTCTAATATTTATTGCTTGGTTTTTATTAATTAAAGAATATATAGTCGCTTTAAAAGGCTCTAAAATAAAATTAAAAAGAACTTATGAAGAACCTAATTTTGCTGTCTTAATACCGGCAAGAGATGAATCTAAAGTAATCTCTAATCTCTTAGACAGTATAAAAAATCAAACCTTTAAAATAGATTCTAAAGATATTTATATTATTGTTGAAAGTAGAAAAGATAAGACTGTTTCTATTGCCAAAGAAAGAGGTATTAATATTATCTATCGTAAAAATTTAACTAATAGAAGAAGAAAAGGTTATGCCCTTGACGATGCGATTAAAGAGATATTAAAAAAGAAAAAGCACTATGATGCATATTTTATCTTCGATGCTGATAATGTTTTAGATAGAAATTATTTCAAAGAAATGGTTAAAACTTATAAAAAAGGGTATGATATAGGTATAGGTTATCGTAATACTAAAAATGGTAATTCTAGTATTTTTTCAGCATGTTCTTCGCTAACTTTTTCGATGATTAATACCTTCTCTAATAATTATAAAATGAAACATAATCTAACTCTAACTGTTAGTGGTACAGGATTTTATATTAAAGGAGAAATATTAGAAGAACTAGGAGGATATCCCTTTAATAGTCTAACAGAAGATTATGAATTTACTTTATATGCTACTTTGAATGATTTAACTTCTTTTTACAATATTAAAGCAAAGTATTTTGATGAACAACCAACTGATTATGCTACTACGATTAAACAAAGAACAAGATGGGTAAAAGGTTATTTTGATTCAAGAAGAAAGTATTACCCTTTATTAAAGAACAAAGCAAGTAGAAAAGATAATAACTATCCTTCTGTCTATATTGCTTTAGTAGGAGTAAAACCCTATGTTTTGTTTGTTATTAGTGTTATTTTATACCTTGCAAATCTAATCTTCAGAATAATATCAAACTCTATTGTAAAGATAGAAGTTTATACTTTACTATTACAATTTTTCTTAATAATACTTGCAATTTACATTGTCCTATTACTTTTTACAGGAATACTTTTAATAAAAGAAAAAGATAATCTAAGACTAAATAAAAAGATGAAGATAAAATCCTTGTTTTTTAACCCTTTATTTTTAGCAAGCTATGTAAAGTGTTTGTATTTGGCTTTGAAAAATAAAGATTTAACTTGGGAAAAAATTGAACATACTGATAATATAGAAAAGGATGATGAAAAATGATTACATTAGTTAAAGATATAAAGGAAGCGAATGGTATTACTCATAATGGAACAATGCATGCTGATGAAGTTTTTGCAACTGCTTTTCTTTCTCTTTATTTTAGTAATTTTAAAGTCATAAGAGTAAGTGAAGTACCTATAGATATCTCACATAATACCCTTGTCTATGATATTGGCAAAGGTAAGTTTGACCATCATCAAAGTGATGCTAGAGTTAGAGATAATGGAATAAAATATTCATCATTTGGACTCCTTTTTGAAGAGTTTGGTATAGACTTTTTAAAGAAAATGAAACTAAAAAATACTAAAGCTATCTATAATTATTTTGTAAAAGACTTTATAGAAGGAATAGATGCCATCGATAATGGTATTTTCCCTGATGTGAAAGCAAATTATAAAGTAAAGACAGTAAGCGATATTATTAAAATATATAATCCTAGTTACTTAAGTAATGATAGTGAAGATGAACAGTTTATTAAAGCCGTTAATCTTGCAGAGTCTATATTAACTGAAGAATTAAAGAATGTAGTAGGTAAAGTAGAAGCTGGGGATAAAGTAAAAAAGCTTCTTAATAAAACTAAAGGACCACTACTTATATTAGATGAATACTTACCTTATGAAGAGACAGTTTTAACATCTCTTGCTGGTAAAAAAATAAAATTTGTAATCTATCCTTCTAATAGAGGAGGTTATGGTATTAAAACAGTTCCTATTAGTACTACTGATAAAACTAGTAGAGTCTATTTTCCAAAGAGCTGGGGAGGCCTTTCTAATAGTGATTTAGAAGAAGTAACAGGAATAAAAGGCTCACTATTTTGTCATACTAATAGATTTTTAATGACAGCTAGTACTTTAGATACTGCTAAAAAACTTGCAGAAATCGCTTTAGATGTAAATGAGAAAGAATAATAGTAGTAATTAATAATAGTTTGGGTTACAATAATAAATGGAGGAATAAAGATGGATAAAGATGGACAAAGATTAAAGAGAATAATGACAATAACAACAGTTATCATAACCATACTTTTAGTAGCATTTATCATATATGCTGTTAAGATGAATCTTTTAACAAGCCCTGAAGTTTTAGTAGATAGAATAAAAAAATATGGTATTATAGGACCCATAATCTTTCTTTTACTTCAAATAGTTCAAGTAGTATTTCCTGTTATACCAGGAGGCGCCTCTTGTCTTGTTGGGCCTCTTGCTTTTGGACCTATAGAAGGCTTTATCTATAATTACTTGGGCCTAACATTAGGTAGTATAGTTTCTTATATGCTAAGTAGAAACTTTGGTCTTCCACTTATAAAAAAACTATTTAAAGAAGATACAATTAATAAATACTTAAAATATATTAGAACAAAAAAGTTTGAAGCAATATTCTTTTGGGGAATTCTTTTACCAGGAGCCCCAGATGATTTATTATGCTATATCGCAGGAATTAGTAATTTGACCTTTAGAAAATTTCTTATTATAATATTAGTAGGTAAACCACTCACCTTGATATTCTATAGTCTATTTGTAAAATTGTTTTAAGGAGTAGTTATTATGCATGTTAGTTATCTTTCTTTTTATGAGAGCCCTATTGGAATAATTAGAATTAATACTAGTCATTATGATGTCTTATCATTAACTTTTATTGATGAACAAACAGAAGAAGAAAGAGAGAATAGATTAAGTATTAAAGTTAAAGAAGAATTAGATTTATATTTTAAAGGAGAACTTACTTCATTTTCCTTTTATAATTATTTAGTATCAGGACTTGAAAAAAGAGTCTTAGAAGTTGTGAGTCATATTCCATATGGAGAAACATTAACTTATAAAGATGTTGCTAGATTTTTAGGAAATGAAGAGATGATTAGTCCAGTTATAACTGTTTTAAATGAGAATCCTTGTCCAATCATTTTACCATGTCATAGGGTAGTAAAAGATGATAATGATATAGGAAACTATGTATCTGATATAGAAAAAAAAGAATACCTTTTAAAATTAGAATCTAATAACAAAAAGTAATTATATCAAAACTTTGAAATAGTTACTTTTTATTTAACCAAAAATTCTCTACAATAGTTTTATAATAATCATGATTTGAATTAATGATAAGTAAGAAAAAAGTAAATATTTTCACAAAAAAAGTAAATATTTTCACAGAAAAAAGTAAATATTTTCTATGTTCAGTTGAAGAGAATCTTTTTCTATGCTATTATTATAATAGGTGGTGTGTGGCAGGTTCTATCGTGAAAAGCGATAGGTAAGTTTTTTACAAC
>CAMMKE010000038.1 GCA_946497375.1 uncultured Mycoplasmatota bacterium | reverse complement strand
AAGATGTTAAAATCAATGAAGAAGTTGCTCTTAAATGGTTAAATAATGGAGCAATACCATCTGATACTGTTAGAAATCTATTAAAAGAAGCAGGTATAATGAAAAAATTTGCTGAATCTAAAGATAAAAAGGAAACAAAATAATGAGTTTAGTAGAATTAACAGAGAAGATAGTTAAAAATATTGTAAAAGATGAAGATGCTGTTTCTGTTAAAGAATTTCCTAGTGAAAATGATAAGGAAATAATTATAGAAGTATTAGTATCAGATTCTGACATTGGTAGAGTTATCGGTAAAAATGGTAGAACTGCTAATGCTATAAGAACTTTAGTACAAGCTAGTAGTTCACTAAAAGATAATAAATACGTTAAAATTAATATTGATAAGTTTTAGGGGTTACTTAAGGTAATCCTTTTGTTATTGGGGGATATTATGGATTATAGTTATGAGGTAATTAGAAGTGAATTAATAGATATCTATGGTAATATTAAAACAGATAAATATCTTAAAAAGAATCATTATAATTATAGAAAACTTTTATTAAGTTTAAGTGAGATGAAAAAGCAAGATAATAATGGACCATTAAGATATTTTTCTAATGATGAGATTTTATCTCTAGTAAGTAATTATCTAGATAGTTATTTTAATTGTTATACTAAAGACTTTGCTAAAACAACTATTTTAATGTATGATGTTGATACGTTATTAAAATATTCGAATGCAAGTGATGAAGATAAACTTAATGATGAGTTTAAATATATTTCTCTAACTAAAGAAGAAGCAGAGGATTTACTTATCGCCAAAGGAGTAACAGACTTTGTCTTTAATGATATAAAAGTTGTAAACTATAAAAATATTTTAACTTCTTTAGGTATTACTCATGAATATACTCATAAGATTCATAATAATAGCAATTTAATTACGACAAGAGGACAGATTAAGCTCTTTAAACTAATGGATGATTTATATCATGGGAAAGATGTTAGTTTAAAATATTTAAGAATAATAGATACAAGTATGGAATTAGATAATATTCCTTTATTTGATTATCCTCATCTAATTGCCTATCTTGCCAGTATTACCAAATATGAAGAGACTAAAAACTTATCACTATTAGATAGAACTAAAGAATTAAATGAATTATAAAGTACAAGTATAAATAGTAAGGTTATAAAAGAAAATTATCTTGTTATAAATGATAGTAATACAGTAAAACGACTAATAATGAATTTTAATAAATAATTTAAAGCTTATTGTCTAAAAGTAAAAAATATATTATACTTATTATAAGATTGGAGGTAGTACTAATATGAAAAAACGTGTATTAAGTGCTATTATTATGATATTAATATTTGTACCATTATTATTTATAGGAGGTATACCTTTTGCAATACTAATGACTGTACTTGCTTTAGGAGCAATGTATGAGTTAATAAATATAAGAGAAAAGAAAAAAGAGTTTCCTACTTTAATGAAAATAATATCATATTTATTAATTATATTTTCTTTAGTTTTAACTTACAATCAAAATATATTTAGTTATAATATGAGTTATCAATTAATAAGTTTTATTATTTTACTATTCTTATTGCCTATATTATTAAAGAATAAAAAAGAAATGGATTATGATATTAATGATGCTTTATATTTAGCAGGGTCTCTTCTATTTATTAATATTGCATTTAATCTAATTTTAGTAGTTAGAAATTATAGTTTAAATTATTTAATTTACTTATTACTTATAACTGTTATAACAGATACTTTTGCTCTTATAACAGGTATGTATATAGGTAAAAACAAACTAGCTACCACTATTAGCCCTCATAAAACAATAGAAGGATTTATTGGTGGTGTTTTAATGGGTACTTTTGTAGCGACTACATTTTATTATACTGTAATAGATCCAGGTATTTCTTTAGTAATATTAATACTTACAACATTATTCTTAGCAGTAGTAGGACAACTTGGTGATTTAGTATTTTCATCTATTAAGAGAACATTTAATGTTAAAGATTTCTCTAATCTTATTCCAGGACATGGAGGTATATTAGATCGTTTAGATAGTCTAATTTTTGTAATTTTAGCATTTATATTAGTAATGGGATTAATTTAGGAGGCAACATGGTTACATTAATATTATTCATAATATTACTAGGTTCAATTATTTTTATACATGAAGGAGGCCACTTCTTATTCGCTAAATTAACAGGAATATATGTTTATGAATTCGCTCTTGGAATGGGGCCTAAACTATTTAGTTTAAAAAAAGGGGAGACAGAGTACTCCCTAAGACTTATTCCTATAGGGGGATTTTGTCAGTTAGCAGGAGAAGAAGGAGAAGAGGAAGACTTACCAAGAGAAAGGACATTACCTGGTAAGAAACCTTGGCAAAAGTTTTTAGTAATGTTCTTTGGAGCGGGATTTAACTTTATTTCTGCTATCTTAGTGTTATTTTTTATTTCTCTAGTTTGGGGAGCGACTTCAACTGAACCAGTATTATCTAGTGTAGAAAAAGATACTCCTGCTTATGAGGCTGGACTTAGAAAAGGGGATGAAATATTAGAAATTAATGGTCATGATATTTGGACTATAGATGATATTTCTCTTTATATAACAATCGCTGATACTGATAAAGCTAATGAGTTTAAAGTAAAAAAAGAAAATGGAAGCATTGAAACATATAAAATAAAACCAGAAAAAACTAAAGTAGATGGCGATGAAAGATATGTTTATGGTATAGGTATGCAAGGAGAAGAACAACATGGTTTATTAGCATCTTTAAAGTATACAGTAGTTAAAACAGGCTCTTTATTTAAACAGATGGGTGTAACACTACTTAATTTATTTACTGGAGGAATTCATTTAAATCAGTTAAGTGGACCAGTAGGAATATATGAAGTAGTAGGTTCGCAAGCTAATGGAGGACTTGCTAGTTTACTTTATTTATTTTCCTTCTTATCAATAAATGTAGGCTTTATTAATCTTTTACCACTACCAGCTTTTGATGGAGGACATATTTTATTTATAATAATTGAAAAGATTAAAGGAAGTCCTGCTAAACCTGAGACAGAAGCAAAGTTCCATGCTGTAGGGTTATTCTTATTAATGTTATTAATGATATATGTAACATTTTATGACATATTGAGATTATTTTAAAACAGTGTTGATTCGATCTAACACTGTTTTCTTTTCTTTATTGATTACTATTACTATGATATAACTCTTCTCTAATATTATCTAAGTTCTGATTCATAAGAGTTAAATAATCAGTTTCTGTTTCTCTTTGATCATCATTCAAAACTATTATTCTATTAGAATTAATAACCTCTAAACTATTAGGATAAGTATTAATTAAATTCTGAACATTATTAGTAGTTTTTATATCTTTATAACTAAATATTTTTGTAATATCACCATTTTCTACTAAATCATTTATTTCTACTAAATCTTTTTCACTAGTATCATCATTTAATATATAAACTTTAACTCCATATTTTTCTAAGAATCTATAATTATTATCAGTTGCAACTATAGTCTTATAAGGAGCACTTTCAACAGCAAGTCTAATATCAGCATCAAGTTCTGAAATATCAACTTTTAACTCTTCATAATTTTTATCAATTTCTTCTTTTAAATAATTATTTTCTATATATTCTTTTAATCCAAGTCTTACATTCTGACTCATCATTAACATAAATGATGGGTCTAACCATACTTCTTCCATATCATAGTCATTATCAAGAACATAAGAGCTATCTATTATTTTTAAATTCTCATTATAATCTAACAAGTCAACCGCTAATTTTCTTTCTCTATCAACTAATCCTGTATAGATAAATAAATCTTTACTAGCAAAATCTCTTTTTTGCTTATTAGTAAATTTATAATCACTAGTATCAACTCCATCAGGATAGATATTACTAACTTTAGCATGTTCTCCATAAAGCCTTTCTATAATATATTCATTAGGATAATTAGTAGTAACTATCTCAATATCCTCCATATCATCACTTTTACAACCTGTAGTAGTTAATAAAATTGCCATACCAAGAAAAGCAATCTTACCTAAATTTTTAACACTTCTTTTCATTCTTTTTTTCCTCCTTAATAACTGGGTCATATCCAAACCTTGCTCCTGGATGACATCTAAATATTCTTTTAAAGCCAAGAAATAATCCCTTTATAGAACCATATTCTTCTATCGCTTCAATAGTATAATTAGAACAAGTAGGATAAAAATGACAAGCCCCATGACTTGTTAGTGGCATCTTTTGATAAAGATGAATTAAACTAATTAATATTTTTTTCATAAATATATTGTACAATAAAAATTAAGGTTAATCAATTAGAAGTGAAAAATTATCCTAATAAGAAGTGAGATATTAACATAAAGATAAAACCTATACTAAAAAAGATAAAGGTAAGCTTACTTTTTTTATAACTTAAAGACTCAGTTAAAAGCTCATAAACACTAATATGAATCATGATACCTGCAATTATAGATAGAATTATACTCATAATAAAGTTATTAATGATAGAAGATAAAAATAGATAAGCAAGTATCGCTCCTAGTGGTTCTGATAAGCCCGATATCAAAGTATAAAGAAAAGCTTTAAGTCTTGATTTAGTGCTAAAGTATATGGGAATAGCAATACTTATTCCTTCAGGAATATTATGAAAACTAATGGCAAGAGCAAGTGACAAGCCTAACCCTCTATTAGTAGAACTAGAAAGAAATGTAGCAACTCCTTCAGGAATATTATGCATAATAATAGCAAGCATAGATACAAGACCTAATCTATATAGTTTTTTATTATTGATAGATTTATTATCATTACTAGGTAGAAATTTATCTATTAACATAGAAATTATTACTCCAAGAGATATAAATATTAAAAGAAATAAAAGGGCAGGGAAACCTTTAAATATAGAAGTTAAGAGATTAAAAGATTCTGGTATTAAATCAGTAAGAGATACACATATCATTACACCACTGGCAAAAGATAGAGAAGATAGAATAATAGTTTTCTCATTCTTTAAATTAAAAAGTAGAGGAATAAAACCAATTAAAGTAGAAAGTCCTGCTAGAGTAGATAATATAAAAGCATAAGTAAAGTTAGACATGATATCACTGTTTCCTTTTCAGTAATAGATATGCTAAAAAAAGAAAAATTATGATATTGATAATACTATTATTAAGTGATACAATAACTTTGCTTGTAAAGGGGGATTTTATGTTTATAGATGAAAAGATAAAAGAATTTGTAGAGTATGAAAAGAAAGATTTGAAAGAATCTAAAGAAATATTGAGAAAAATAAGAGAAGAAATAAAAATATATAAAGAATTAAATAAGTATAAATCTACTTATAGTAATGATTTAGTTCACCAAGAATTAGAGAAAGATTTTAATAAAGTTTTAGATAATATAGAATCTCTTGCTAATACCTTTGATTTTAAAACTGGTATAGAAATTTCAATGCTTTGCTTTGTTTTAATACATGGAGGTTATTTAACAAAAGATGAGTATTGTTATAATAAGAAGATATTTGATATTGAAACATTTTCTAATGATAAGTCTTTAAAATATGCTTTAAAAGTATTTAGTGGTGTTGGTTGTTGTCGCCATACTGCTACTTTTCTAAAAGAAGTTCTTGATAGATTTAATATTAATAATTCTATGGCTCCAGTTGATACTAGTATAGAAGATTTTAATATATGTGAAATAAGATTATTTCTTCATAATATTCATAAAAAGTTTACTGTTCATAATCATATAATTAATCATATAAATGAAGGGTGTTGTGATTATTTTCTTGATATTACTTCAAAACAACTTAAAATGTTTGAATCATATAATGGTTATGTGTCTTCAATTGATGGTTATGATTTAGTTTTTCCTCTTTATAGTTATAGTTCTAGTAGTTGGAATAATGAATTTACAGATTATAGAAAAATACCTAGATTAACTAAAGGAGAAGCTGATGAGTTGATTGACAAAGCTAATAAAACTATTAAAATATGTGATGCTAATAGAGATTTATTAATGCAGTTTTATCTTCAAAATATAGATACTTATCAAAGAATTAATGAAAATTATAATAAAGTATATGAGAAAGAAAAAAGTTTGAGATTAATAAAATGTGATAAATAGGAAGGTGATGAATAAATGAATTATAACTTAGAATGTGAAAATATATTAAATAATATAGACTTAAATAACAAGCCTTCTTTACTATTACATGCATGCTGTGCTCCATGTTCATCATCAGTCTTAGAGAAAATATCTAAATACTTTAATATAACTATTCTTTTTTATAATCCAAATATTACTGATTATAAAGAGTATCTTAAAAGAAAAGAAGAATTAGAAAAATTTATTAAACTAGTAGGTTATGATATTAAACTATTAGATTGTAATTATGATAAAGAAAAGTTTTTAGATATATCTCATGGCTTAGAAGACTTAAAAGAAGGGGATATTAGATGTTATAAGTGTTATAAGTTAAGATTAGAAGAAACTGCAAGAGTTGCCAAAGAAAAAGACTTTGATTACTTTACAACAACTTTATCAATAAGTCCTTATAAGAATAGTAAATGGTTAAATGAGATAGGAGAAGAGTTATCTAAAAAATATAATATTAATTATTTATATGCAGATTTTAAAAAGAAAAATGGCTATAAAAGAAGTATAGAACTATCTCATATTTATAATCTATATAGACAAGACTATTGTGGTTGTATTTATTCTAAAATAGAACGTCTTAAACACAATCAAAAAGAGGTATAAAATTATCTCACATTTATTTATACAATATTATTTGAAAGAAAGTGATAGGAATGAAAGCTGAATTTTTAGATTACTATGCTAAAAGTGATATGAGAATAAAGTTAAGAAATCTTTATATAGAAAATCTTTGTAATTTAAACTGTTTAAGCGAAAAGTTTGCTTTAAATAGTCCTATAGAAAACTGTGCTTTATATTACTATTGTTATATTAATGGCTATTTATCCTATAATCATACATTTACTTATGATATGAAAGTTGCTAGTTCAATACCACTTTTAATTGATGATTTTGGGTTCCTAATATCTTCTGGCTATGGTGTGTGCCGTAATATTTCTTTTCAGTTAAGAGATTTTCTTAAAATAAAAAATATTAAGAGCTTTATTGCAAATACTGACCTTAAGGAATTTACTAAAAGCCCTAGGATGATAGCATTTTTTGTAAATTTATTTTCTACAGGTAATCATGCTTTAAATTATATAAAAGATAAAAGAGAATCGTTTTTATATGATCCTACTAATAATATATTTCCATCTATCGTTGACCACTCACTATTAAGATATCCAAATAGTAAAATAAAACCTGTTTGGATTATTAGTAGTATTAATGACGGATTCCTTACTATAATAAAAAAACAAAGTGAAGATAAAATAAAAGAAATTAGAGAAAAATATCAACAACAATTAAGTGTTTTTGATACTAATAGAGATATTTTAGAAAAATTTTACCGAGAGAATAAAGATATATATCAGGAAATGAATAGTAATCTTTCTAAAGTAAAAGAAAAGAAGCTATATTAAACACCTTCAAGGTCAAAAGCAGGTATAAATGACTCACTACAAGTACCACCTTCTTGTATATAAGCGTTTTTAATACCTATATCAATGGCATAGCCTATAACATCATTGTATTCAACTTCACTAACAGTTTTATTTAAGAAAGGATATTCTTTAATATAATTAACTGGAGTATACTGATTCATAATACTAAGATAAATATTATCTTGGTATTTTTTATATAAATAATCTATTATTTTCTTAGTATCATCGCTCTTAGTAGGAAGTACTAAACATCTAACAATAATACCTTTAGTCATTATACCATCTTCATTAAATTTATTTTTACCTGTTTGTCTATACATTTCATTAAGGGCTTTACTAGTAACTTCAAAATAATTAGAACATTTTGATAAATCTTTACCTAGTTTATTATCAAAATATTTAAAGTCAGTTAAGTAAATATCAATATAACTATCTAATAATTTTAAAGTCTCTATACTTTCATATCCACTAGTATTGTAAACAATAGGAATAGATAATCCTTTATTTCTTGCTAGTTTAATAGCTTCTATAATACTAGGAACATAGTGAGTAGGGGTAACTAAATTAATATTATTAGCATTCTTTTCTTCTAATTCTAACATCATTTTAGAAAGATGTTCTATAGTGATTTCTTTACCAAAACCATCAGTAGATATTTCTTTATTTTGGCAATAACAACAACCTAAATTACAGTTACTAAAAAAGATAGTACCACTACCATTGTTACCTGATATAGATGGTTCTTCAAAATAGTGTAGAGCACTTCTTGCTACTTTAACTTTATTAGTCGCTTTACAATATCCTATAGTTTTAGTTCTATCTATTAAACATTTTCTAGGACATAAATTACATTTTTTATATAAATCTAACATAGCTTACCTCTTTTCTATAGAACAAAATTTCTGTATCATGTTCGATTGATTTATAATGTTAGATATGCTATTATATCTACTAGGAATACCTAGTAGGGGTGTTTTGCCTCTTTCATAACTCTATTATTATTCAGGGGGAGAAAGGGGAGATATTTATGAGTAAGAAGGACTTCATGATAGTAATATTATTAATTATAATTATACTCCTAATTATTTATAGATAGTAAAACACCCTATTACATCTTTGTGAATAGGGGTTTTACTTCTAAACCTTTTTAGAGGTAAAACCCAAAAGGCAAACTAGGTATTCCTCTTTTTTATAATATGTAAAATCTCTTTACATATTCATAGTATCATAAATATATATTAAATTCAAGTATATTTGAAAATCTATATAACATAAGGTATAATGAATAAAGAAAGAAGGAAGGAGTCTTATGAAATATTATTGTATAGGAATTAAAGGGACAGGAATGAGTACTCTAGCTCAGATGTTATATGATATGGGAAATGAAGTATCAGGTTATGATGATGCGAAAGATTATAAGTTTACAGAGAAAGGTCTAAAGACGCGAGGTATAAAGATATTTGATGATGGAAATCATCCTATTGATAAAGATACTATTGTAACGGCATCACGTGCTTTTAGTGATGATCATCATGAGATGAAAAGAGTAAAAGAGTTAGGTTTAACTTTTAAGCCGTATAATGAAGTAGTAGGTGAAATAACTAAAGAATTTGATACTATTTCAGTAAGTGGTACCCATGGTAAAACAACAACTACATCTTTATTAAAACATCTACTTGAAAATACTATTGGTTGTAACTATTTTATAGGTGATGGAACAGGTCATATTGATATGAAAAATAGATTATTAGTAATAGAATCAGATGAGTTTAACCGTCATTTTCTTGCCTATTACCCTAAGAAAGCAATTGTTACTTGTATTGAACTTGAACATACTGAAATATATAGAGATATAGAAGATACTATTAAGACTTTTGAAGAATTTCTTAATAAAGCAGAGACTGTAATTGCAAATGGTGATGATGAAAATATTAGAAAGATTAATTTTAATAACAAAGTAGTATTCTATGGAGAAGATGAATCTAATGACTATATTATTAAAGATATTAAGTTAGAGACTACTGGTTCAACTTTTACTTTATATAAAAAAGATGAATTAATAGATACCTTTACTGTTCCTTTATATGGTCACCACATGGTTATGAATACTGCTAGTGCTATTATTGAAGCATTAGATGAAGGTGTTAGTAAAGAAAAGATTAAAGAACTTTTACCTAGTTTTAAAAATGCTAATAGACGTTTTGCTGAAACTATAGTAGGAAATACTATCATAGTAGATGACTATGCCCATCATCCAACAGAAGTTAAAGTAACTCTTGAAGCGATTAGACAGAAATATCCTGATAAAAAATTAACAGTAGTATTTCGTCCTAATACATATTCTAGAACATCACGTTTTAAAAATGAATTCGCTGATGCTCTAAAAGTCGCTGACAAAGTATACTTAACACCAATTAAATGTGATAGAGAAAATCCAAAAGATTATCCACCAATTAAATCAGAAGATATCATAGAACTTATTCCTGGTAGTGAACTCGTAGATGATGATACTGTTAGTAAAGTTGTAAAAGATAAAGATGGTGTTGTTGCTTTCATGGGTTGTGCTACTGTATCTCACTTGATTGAAAATTTTACAAAGGTAAAATTAAATAGAAAGTTCCCGAATTATTAAAGGAACTTTTTTTAACGACTAAATTCCCAGTCCGAAATTTAATTTATTCCAATTTCCTTTTG
>CAMMKE010000037.1 GCA_946497375.1 uncultured Mycoplasmatota bacterium | reverse complement strand
GATACTGTTGCTACTATTATATCTAATAATCTTAATACTATTATGAAGTTCTTAGCAGGTATTACAATTGTTTTTTCTATACCTACAATGGTAGCTTCTTTTATGGGAATGAATGTTACTTTTGGTAAGTTTGCTGATAATCCCTATGCTTTTATTCTATTATTATTAATATCATTATTACTTTCGTTAGTGGTTGCATTAATTTTGAAGAAGAAGAACATGTTGTAAAATTAAAAAGATGTTATGATTATTTCATATCATCCTTTTTTATTTGTTGTTCTTTGTCTAATGATGTATCTTTAGTATCATTAATGTTGGTTGATAATGTAGGCTGTGATTCTGTAATGGTAATCGTACCAGTGTAAATGCTGTTGTTATATTTAATTGTATATTGGTAACTACCAGCTTTATTAACATTTACATTACTAAGATCTATAAGCATTTTACTTTTTATTTCATCTGTAAGTGGTTCAATTACATAGTTACTAATATCTGTTGATAAAGCAGTTCCTATATTTACATTCACAGTTTTTAAAGTTATACTTTGTAATGTATTATTATTTGTTAATTCTTTTTCTTTTACAGTAATAATACCATTATATATTTTCTTTTTATATGTGATTGTATAGTTATATGTACCTGGTTCTGTAACATTTACGTTGCTTGTGTCTAATTTTAAATTGGCTAGGACTTCATCTGATACAGCACTATCTAAATAGTCAATAATTTTTACACTTAAAGGAGTATTAACTTCAATTGTTAAGTTTTTTAATTTTATATCAATATCTTTCTCAGTACTCACTTGTTTTTGTTCAACTACTACTAATATTTTTTCTTCTACATTATTTGCCTGTAAAGAATTGTACATTACTCCTGAGGCAATAGAAAGAACGCCAAGTAAGGAAAGAGCAGATATCGTAATAATTCTAATATGGTTATTCATATCTATCATCCTTTACTCTTATAAACATTATAAGCGATAAAATGTATATTTACAAGAAAAATAGTGATTACTTTACATATAATCACTTTTGATGGCTACTTTTATACCCTTGATACCAATCATTTGCACTATCTTTGAGACTATCTAGGATACTATCTTTGCTATTTTTAATTTTATTGTAATTATCTGTTCCAATAAGATTTTTAATAATATCTAAAAGATTAGAATAGGCTTCAGCGGTTGAATTTTTAATGTTTCCTAAGTCTTCTTTCCAATTAGGATTAATTCTATTTATTTTATTTTCGACTTTTTGAAGTTCTTCAATACATTTTTGCTGGGCTTCTGGATTAAGTTTACTAAAAGAACTTCCTTCATATTCTTTATCATAAAATATAATATCAATAGCATCTATAAAATATTGACTCCAAAATTCGTCAGCAGCTTCAATATTATCTGTATAAATTATACTATCCATTTCCTTACTTTTATCTTCAAAAAATTTAACTATTGCATTATTTTCAGTTGCTTCTTTAGTATTAGTATCTTCGTTGTTGTTTTCTGTTTCTTGTCCAGCATTATCATTTGTTGTATTTTCTTGTTCGTTGCTGTTTTCTACCTCTGTTGTAACTTCATTTTCTGGTTCAGCATTATTTTCTTTACTAGAACAGCCTGTTGTTACTAGGACAAAAGAAAGTGCCCCCATTGCTATTATTTTTTTTAAATGTTTTTTAATTTTTACATTCTTCATTTTTACCTCCTTTTATTTATAAAGAACTTTTATATTACGCTTTCCTTTTAAGAAAGAATGATATAATTTACTATCAAAATTTTTATAACAACCAACTGGATTTAAATATTTATCATTTATATTATAATCTTCACTAATTTGGTATTCTTTATAATTTAATAATTCACCTATGTTTTTCTTTTTATATCTTCTTTGGTGTTTTTTTACAATATAACCATCTTTTCTATAGTAATTAGTTACCTCTTTATAATTATCTTCTCCATATCCTTTTCTACTTATTGCACCTGTTATGTTGTCCTTTGTATAATTGTCATGGCTAGAAATAATTCTTGTTATTATTTCTTTATTATTACGAAAGCCATGGAATTCATCATTAATGTTAATCTCATGTAGACTTGTATTTCTATTTTTATATATATTTATTTCTCTTCTTTTAAAGGTTGTATAGTAATCATTGTCTAGTTTTTTATAGTAAGTCTCTTCTCTATAATCTTTTCCTTTTAGAGTAGAAGTAACATAATCTTTATTAATTTCTATATATAATATAGAAGTTTCTTTATCAGTTGTTAGTTCTAGAACAATGTCATTTCTATCTATTAATTTTACATTTCCATATATTAGAAATATTTTTAAATGTCTTAGAATATAATCTTGAAAGTTTTCATCTTTAGGAATATTTTGTAAATCTTTAATAAGATATTTTAATTCATCTAATTCTTTAGGTTTTAGTTTTCTTTTTTTCTTTCTTTTAATAGTGTCAAGACTAAGATTAAACTTTCTAATATATTCCTCATTAGTATTTTGTTCAATCATGTTGATTCTTCTTGCCATTAATAAATTGTAATTATTATTCATTTATCATTTTCTCCTTTAATTTATCTCCTTGATAGAGATTTCTTGTACTCATTATTTTATCAACTTCGTTTAAAATTGTAAACTTTTTAGTAAGCCAAGTAGGTTCTATTATGTCCTCTTGCTTGGGGTCTTCAGTTAAGCGATGTATTACAATTTTAGGATTAAGATACTCTAGTTGCTTCACTACTATATTAACATATTCTTCTTTGGTTAGAATATGAAATTTATGTTTTTGATAATATTTTTCTAAAGGTGTGTCTTTTAATACTCCTAGCATATGTATTTTTATACCATCGATATTTAAGTCATTTAAATGTTTAACTGTATCAATCATCATATCTTCTGTTTCATAGGGAAGACCATTAATGATATGAACAACGACATTAATATTTCGCATCTTTAATATTTTGACCATCTTATCAAAGTTATCAAGACTAGAGCATCTATTAATTAGTTTACTTGTCTTTTCATGGATAGTTTGTAATCCTAATTCTACGATTAGATAAGTTCTTTTACTAATATCTTCTAGGTAGTCTAAACATTCATCTGTGATAGAATCACTTCTAGTAGCGATAGATAGACCAATACAATCATCTCTATTTATAAAAGGTTCAAAGCACTCTTTAAGTCTTTCTATAGGTGCATAAGTATTAGTATTCGCTTGAAAGTAAGCGATGAACTTGGCATTAGGCCATTTCCTTTGCATAGTCTTTTTTCCTTTTGCAAACTGAGTTATTAAATCTTCTTTAGGGTTTCCTGCATATTCACCACTACCTAATTTAGAACAATAGATACAACCACCAATCCCGACTTTTCCATCGATGTTAGGGCAAGTAAAATTAGCATTTAAACTTACTTTACAGACTTTAGAGTTAAACTTTTCTTTATAATAATAAGTTAAGGTGTGGTATCTTTTATTATCACTTGTATATTTAAATTTATTTTCCATATTCTACTCCTAATATTTGTAAGTACTTGGCTAGTTTATATTCTTTAGAAAAGACTTTACTTAGTTTTTTAGGGTTTTTACCATTTTCTAAATGACTTAAGAAAAATAATATTAAAGTTTTAGAGTTAATCTTTTTTGTTAAACTCTTTATATTTTTTATTGTCTTTTTATCTAGGGCATCTTCTAATTCTATTTTCTTATTTAGTTCTCTTATAAAGCTCTTAAAACTATATATTTTTGTTTCATCTAACTTAAAAGATTTACCTAGTTGTTCTATAGATGCTAAGAAACTTTTTTCAGTAGGGTCTAATAAAATATCTTTATTATTTAGATAATACTTATTAATAGTATTCTTTCTGAAGGTAAATTTATTACCATCTAGCTTTTTAAAAGCTTTTAGGGTATCATTATAACCTAATTTAGCATTTATTCTAGCTGCTTCTTCATTAAAGTTTAAGAAGAAAGAGATGTTATTTCTAGGTTTTATTATAATACTATCTATTTGTTTACTTACTTTTTTCTTAAAGCCTGGGGCTCCTAAATCAACAATTATTAGGGATTCTGCACCTAGTTCGATAGCAAGTTCTATAGGTAAGTTATCATAATAACCACCATCTATATATTTATCTCCATCTATTTCTTTCATTTTAAAAGCAGGAAAACAGGTAGCAGAGGCCATGAGAAAGTCAATTAACTTATCTTCAGGCATAGTATCTTTAGTTAAGATTAAAGGCTTTCTAGTAGTAAAATTATAAGTAACTAGACCAAAATTAATTTTACTGCTATAGAACTTTCTTTTATTAACAGACTCTTCTAGAATAGTTTCTATTCTTTTAATATCCATACCTCCATTTTTTATGAAGTTACTACCAAAAAGTTTAAGGATATCTATTTCTTTATTTGATTTAGGTAATTCATTAAAAAGATACTCTAGATTTATTCTTTTCCATATTCTTTTCGCTTTAAAATAAGAGTTTTCACACATGAAGACACCATTTAAAGCACCAATAGATGTTCCTGTTACAATATCATATTTAATATGTAGTTCTCTTAAGGCTTTCCAGACACCTAATTGGTAACTACCTTTAGCACCTCCACCAGATAAGACAACTGCTGTTTTCAAATACATCACGCCTTTCAAGAGCTTATTATATCATAGTTTAAAAGATTTAAAAACTATGTTATAATTTCTATATAGTAGTAAAGGAAGTGATTATATGACACAGAAAAGAGTTAAGTTAAAATTAAAAAGTAGTGCAAGAAAACCTTTAGTAATAATTAGTGCAGTTGTTGTAGTTATAATTATTATTTTAGCATTTTATTTTAATAGAATAGGAGAACTTGAAAATTTAGGATATAGTGAAGAGGCAGCGAAGAGTATTATCTTTAAGTTTAAGTATTCTTATATTATGGATATAGGAGAGAATAAGACTTTAAATGCTGCTTTTGAAAGTGATGATTATATAGAAGATAATCTTGATAATTATGCTAAGATTGATTATGAAAATCAGAAATATTTAATTAGAAATATTAATAAATTATTAGATAAAGGTTATAGTGTTAATGAAGTTAATTTAATTATTTCTAAAGGTAATGATGAATCGGTTAGTGACTTCGTAAAACGTGATAAGGTTAAGTATATAGAAGAGTTTTTATCTATTGATTTTGCAAAACTTGAGAATTTAGATAGATATGTAGAGTATCAAGATAAAGAGAATGATGATGCTGAGACTACTGTTTTATATGTTAATATGGATTTTGATAAAGAGGATTATGTAGATCCTTTAGTTATTGATGAATTTGATAATTATGTATTAGTTAATAAACATAGACAACTTAGTAGTAAATATATTCCTGATGATTTAGTTACTATTGATGAAGAGTATGTAAAAGCAGATGGGAAAGTTAAAATAGAAAGAAATGTGGCGAAGGCTTTTTATGCTATGGCTGAGGCTGCTTCTAAAGAGGGAATGGAATTAATGGTTAGTTCTGGGTATCGAAGTTATAAAGATCAAGAAGAAGTTACTAATACATATTTGGAACTTTATGGACAAAATTATGTAGATAATTATGTAGCTAAACCTGGTTTTTCAGAACATCAAACAGCTATGAGTTTAGATGTTGCTAGTAAGTCTGTAGATACTTTTGTTAATAGTGATGAGTATGTTTGGATGATGGATAATGCTTATAAGTATGGTTTTATTTTAAGATATCCTAAAAGTAAGGAAGATATAACGGGATATAAATGTGAAGCATGGCATTATCGTTATGTTGGTAAGAAAATTGCTAAATATATTCATGATAATAATATTACTTATGATGAGTATTATGTAATGTTTTTAGATGATTAATAATTGTTAAATAAAGGACAGTATGTTAATATATAGATAACAAAGATAAAGAAAGAAGGAATAAGGTTGAAAAAAATATTGACTAAATAAGAACGCAAAAATATTTTGAGAAAAATCGCAAAATTTTAAGGTTTATAACAAATTAAAATAATAGTTGTTGAGGCATTGACTGAAAATTTCTAAACTAAAAAACGACTAATGTTTTCACATAGATAAGGTTTCGTGCTCAATAAAGGCTACACTCATTTGTATACCAGTAATAATCGACACATATAAATATACGGGTTTAAAGATATACTTTAACACCACTCACCTCGCCGTGCTCTGTAGTGTACCTACAACGGATAGTTATTATAAACCTAAATGATAAAAAGTCAAATTTTTCAATTCAATTTGTGCCTTTCAGAGGACTGAAAGGACGAAAGAAAGGAATGTTAGTTAAATATGGCAAATTTAATTTATCATGGTAAAATAAATCGTCAATCTACATAAAACCAGCATCCGTTCACAATATGTTATCGGGGGGGGGCTTAAATTACCAGAATGGTAGTTTAGTTACTTTCTTTCATAATGTAAGAAGAATAGAGTAGAAGTATTCTATTCTTTTATAATGTCAAAATAATTGATAAAGAATATTTTATATGCTAATATAAAAAGGTATAAGAATAAGACTTGTAGATAAGAATAAATAGTATGAAAAGAGGTATAAATATGGCAATAAAAAGAAAAGAGAAAGAGAAGGTATTAATTATAAGTATAATAATAGTATTAATATTAGTACTAGCAGTATCATTTGCCTATTTTTCTACTAGACTTAATGGAACAGACCAAATAGTAAAAGTAGGAGAGTTAGAACTAGTACTTGATGAGACCAGTGAAGGAATAAGTTTAGAAAATGCTATAGGATTAAGTGATAGTGAAGGATTAAGTTTAACTCCATCAACCTTTAAATTAATAAATAATGGAAATAAGGCCGTAGATTATACAATCTATTTAGATGATAATACGATAAGTGATACAGATACTAGAATAGATGATAAGTATTTAAAGTATAATCTTAATAAAAATGGTACTGATAGTGGAGCTACACTTTTAACAAGTATAGGAACTAGTCCTAATAGAGTCTTGGATTCTGGAACGATAGAAGGAGGCGGAACTAATAATTATAGTTTAAACCTATGGATAACAGACGAAGTAGATGGAAACTATTCAGGACAGGTATTTAGTGGTAAATTAAGAGTAGAAGTAAGTCAAGAAAAATCTATTCCCAATGCACCAGAGATGGATTCTAATATGATTGCTGTAAAATATGAGAATAATAACTGGGTAAAAGCAGCTGTAGATAATAATTGGTATAACTATGATATAGGACAATGGGCCAATGCTGTAACAGTGTCAAGTGATACAAGAGATAATTATCTTAGTGCAGATGTAGGTACAGTTATATCAATGGATGATATAGAAACTATGTGGGTATGGATACCAAGGTATAGTTATACTATAGGAAGTGAAGATGGGACAAATTATTATGGAAAGCAAGGAGATTATTTAGATAGTACACCAACGCAGACTTTACCAGGAGAGATAGATGTAAAGTTTATTCCAATATATAGAAATGATAAAGGCACTGCTAAATATAGAGTAAGTGATGGTATAAAATCTAATAGTTGGTATACACCAGATGCCTTTACTTTTGGTGATGAAGAGTTAAGTGGAATCTGGGTAGGAAAGTTTGAGACAAGTAGTAGTAATCCAAGTGCAGGTTATGGAGGAGGGAATACTGCTAGCCTCGATGCTATGATAAAACCGAATGTCACTAGTTGGGGAAATATAAATGTAAGTAATGCCTTTAATGTCAGTTTAAAGATGAATGATGAAGGAAATAGATATGGGTTTAGTAGTGACGTAGATACTCATATGATGAAGAATAGTGAATGGGCAGTGGTAGCATATCTTTCTCAAAGTAAGTATGGAAAGTTAGGAAATAAAGATTATAGTGGTACCGATAAAGAAATTTATCAGAATAAAACATCTATTACTGGGTGTAGTTATGGTGAACCTAGTAATAATGGGCAGGATTATAGTTGTAAATATACATATGATATAGAAATAAATGGAACAGGAGCATCAACAACAGGAACAATTTATGGAGTATATGATATGAGTGGGGGAAAGCATGAAAACGTAATGTCAAGTTACAATGATGAAGTAGGGGATAGTGGTTTTGATACTATGCCAGAATCAAAATATTATGATAAATATACTAGTAATAATGTATTGACAGCATGTAATGGTAGGGAATGTTTATCACATGGTTTATCGGAAACAATGAGGTGGTATGGAGACTTTGCTGTATTAAGTACTGATACATATCCAGGATTAGCTAGAGGTGGTAATTTCTATTATACAGTTAATTCAGGTGCTTTTTATTATTATTTTTATATTGCTTCTAATAATCCGGATTATTCCTTTCGTCTTGCAATGAGTATGACTAATTCTTGAGTACTTAAATGATTTGTGGGATTATATTTTTTGATATTTCCTTTGGTTATTATAAATAGTTTTATCTTTTCTTCTTCTTTTATTTGTGATAAAATTAAAGAGAATAAAAGGATGGGTGAAGATTATGTATCCACTAGGTAAACAGTTTGAAATCGATGTTAGTAAAGCTAAGAGTGATGATAAATGTACTTATAAGGGTAAACATTATCGTATTACTGTTCTTTCTGAAAGGCTTGTTAGACTTGAATATAGTCCTAGTGGTACTTTTGTAGATGTTCCTAGTCAATTCGCTATTAATCGTTATTTTAACTTTCCTGAATATCAGACTAAACAAGATTCTAAATTCTTGGAAATAACTACTAAATATTTTAAGTTAATTTATGTTAAAGATGCTCCTTTTACTGGTAGTAAAGTAGATCCAATGAAAAATTTAAAAATAACTTTGTTTATGGGTGGACGTGAAAATGATAGAGATTGGTATTATGGTCATCCTGAAGTACGTAATTTAGGTGGAAATATGATTAGTGAAGATGTTAATACTCCTAAAGCTTTAAGAAGGGGGTTATATTCCCTTGAAGGTTTCGCTAGTATTGATGATAGTAATAGTCTTTTGTTTAATCCTGATGGTACATTATACGAAAGAGAAAAAGGTAGTTTAGATATATATGTATTTATGTATAAAGATGACTTTGAACTTGCTTTGAAAGATTACTTTAAACTTACAGGTAATCCTGAACTTATACCTCGTTATGCTTTAGGTAATTGGTGGAGTCGTAATACTACTTATAATGAAGAATCTGTTAAAGAATTAGTTGGTGACTTTGAAAGACGTAATGTGCCTTTAGCAGTGTTTTTATTAGATAAGGATTGGCATTATAGGAATATTGGTAATGCTAAAGATTTACATACGGGTTTTACTTTTAATAAAGAGTTATTTCCTAATCCAAGTGAAGTTTCTAAATTTTTACACGGTCATAATATTAGATTTGGACTTATGCTTGATCCAAGTCAAGGAATTTATCCACATGAGACATATTATGCTCAAGCTTGTTCTTATCTTGGTGTTAATGGTAATAAAATAATTGTTTTTGACCCTTTGAACCCTAAGTTGCTTGATGTTTATTTTAAACTCTTTTTACATCCTTTAGAGTCTTTGGGAGTTGACTTTTTCTGGCATGATTATAAAGGGGATAATAATGCTTTGAAGTTACTTGCCTATAACCATTTTAATTATAAAGATATAGGTAGAAATCCTGCTAAAAGAAGTATTATGTTAAGCCGTAATGGTATTTATGCTCCTCATAGATATCCTGTTTTGTATGCTGGTGAGACTGAAGTATCTTGGGAAGGACTTAAAGAGATATCTTCTAGTATGATGGCTGCTGCTAACATAGGAGTATCATTTTGGTCTCATGATGTGGGTGGCAATCATGGTGGTATAGAAGAGAATGAGTTATATATTAGATATGTAGAACTTGGTACTTTTAGCCCTATCCTTAGATTTCATGCAGCGAGGGGTAATTATTATAAAAGAGAACCTTGGAGATGGGATATTAAGACTGAGACTATCGCTAATGATTATTTACGCTTAAGACATAGATTAATTCCTTATCTATATACAGAGAGTTATAATTATTATAAAAATGCTAAAGTTTTAATTGAACCTTTCTATTATAAATATAAATGGGTTATAGATGATAATAATTATAAATATCAATACTTTTTAGGAAGTGAATTATTGGTTTGTCCTATCTTAACTAAAAAAGATAATGTTATGAATAGGACTATACATCGTTTTTATATTCCTGAAGGGGTTTGGTATGACTTTAAAACTGGTAAGAAGTTTCCTGGTGATAAGAAATATGTATCATTCTATAAAGAAGAAGATTATCCAGTCTTTGCAAAAGCTGGGTCTGTTATACCTTTGTCTAATAGAAGTGATGTTAATAATGTAGGACTTCCTTTAGATATGGAAATTCATATATTTCCTGGAATATCTAATACTTATACTCTTTATGAAGATGATGGGCTTACATCCTTATATAAAGAGGGGTATTACTTAAAGACAGATATTGATTATAACTATATGCAGAATAACTATACAGTAATTATAAGGTCAGTTGAAGGTAAGAGTGGTATCGCTCCTATGAGACGTAATTATAAGTTTAGATTTAGAAATACTAAGAAAGCTGAGTCTGTTACGGCTCATTATAATGACCAAGAGATTAAAATAGAATCTATGTATATAGAAGAGAATGATTTTGTTGTGGAAGTTAATAATGTTAATACTATTGGACAGTTAACTATTAATTGTAAAGGTAAAGATATTGAGATTGATGCAGTTAGACTTATTAATGAAGATAT
>CAMMKE010000036.1 GCA_946497375.1 uncultured Mycoplasmatota bacterium | reverse complement strand
CCTTATTAAAAATTTCAGCATCTATTTTCTTTTTATTTTTAATAATATCACAAATGGTTTTATCTAAATCATAAACTCTAATAATATTACCAGAATCAAGTTTATAATTAGTGACACCTAATTCAAGTAATTCTTTTTTCGTATAAAATAAATTAACATTCTTTTCTTTTTGAAGCGAACCCTTATAACCACTTTTAACTGTAATATCATATATAATAGGAATTCTATTAGAAAAACCGTGTAAATAAAGTGCTGTGGTATTAGAATAAATTGCATACTTACTTTTACTTTGTAGAACCACAAATTCATCTACCAAAACATTCTTTTTAATATACACTCCACGACTTACTCTTTCTATTTTATTTTTTTTAATAAGTTTAGTAAGATAAGTCCTAGGAATATTATTATTAGTAACATCTTTGGTAGTCAAATAACCATTTTTAAATAATTTTAAAATCTTACTTTCATACTCCATATTAATTTTCCTTTCACACTTAAATTATAACATATTTAAGTGCGCTTGAAAATATATATTTATTCAAATCGATTAAATCTTTCTTCTCGCTCATTTTTTTCATTTATACAACAAACATCTATCTTTTTCAAAATAATATAATGTTCTTTCTTACCTATATTGGTGATAATTGGATTGTTATTATTTTTCATTTGTAAGAAAAGATTTTCTCTTTCTTTCAATACTTCTGAATATTCTCCTGACCAAGAATTTGGATATACATTTGCTATAATGTTTTTCATTACTACGTTATTATTGTAATAATTTTCTATAACATATTTACCTAACTCACTCCATACATAATAACCTTTTTCTTTATCAAAAACATATGGTTCCATAATATATGATAATTCTTGTATCCTTTTATTTTCTTTTATCCACTCAATCAATTTGCTATCTTCTATATAGGATAAAACATTAGGATTAAGGTTAAAACTCCTTCTAAAAAAGTAAATTTTCTCCCAATTTGGTTTTTCTTTATAATCAATAAAAATATTTAAAAATTCTTTAGGATAAAGTTTAATTAATGGTATTAATATTCCTTTGTATGAATAAAATGTTACGTATTTTTCAGAAATTAATGAGTTAATATGTTGAAAAATTATTCTTGCTTCTATTATACCAGCTTCTTTTGAAAAAGAAGATTTAATAAGCTCTGAAATAATATATTCATCATGGTTATTTCTAACGTTGTCTAATTGACTATAATCTAATAGAGTTAATCGTTTCCTAATATAAGACATTAATAATTCATCAACTTTATTTCTTCTTGTAATTTCAAATAAACTCATTAAAACAGTTGACTGAACGATGGTGGTATTAGGTAATGTATCAAAAAAACGGGTAACTTCATCTGTTGATAATTCCATTAAATACCATTCAATTTTTCCTAAATCATTTTCATTAAATGCACCTAGTTCAATTGTTTTTTCAATTCTTCTAATATCTATAGATGATAGTTGATAAGATAATTGCAAATACAAATAATTTTTATTATATTTTGGATCTTCAACTATTCTATCTAGTAAATTGGAGCATTCTTCTTGATTTTCTTTATAATATAAGCCAATAAGATTTGACAATATTTCTTTAAAAATATGTTCATTACTTTCATTAATTTTATCTAATAAGATATATATTAATTCATCCTTATCTTTAAAATTTTCATACAATCCTTTAGTGAAAAAGCTAACTCGATATAATGAACAAGTGTCATCAAATAATAAAATATTTGATTCAAAGTTTTCTTTATCCAATCCTATTTCTTTTCCTAAATTATAAATTATATCATTAATTTGTTTATCATTATCAGTTATATCTTCTAATCCTAAATATATTTTTGCATGTTTATTAAAAAAGGCGGTAACTTTATCAGAAATAGTAACTGGTTGTACTTTATCTATTAATTTATCAATACGATTCATTAATTCTCTAGAAATTCTTTCCGAATCGAAATGTTTAATTGCAAGTAACGAAATCCAAATTCTTGGCCAACTTTTAATAATTATATTTTCTTCTACTATTGTCTCTAAAATATCATAAAAACCAATAGAGGCTAAATTTCTAAAATTAAACGCTAAAATTTCTTTTATATCCTCATAACAAATATCATGATATAAAAAATTTCTACAATAACTTAATGCTTCTTCATACCAGTCTTTACCATTAGGTTCAAGCCCGTAGTCTCTTATTTGAGAACCACAATCTAAAAGTGGGGAAGCAAAGAAACTTCCATAATGTAAAATTTCATCTATTAGTTTTAAACCTATTTCTTTCCTATCTTTTTTTGAAGATTGGAGTAACTCAGATATTACTTCCAGTCTAACACTTAATTTAGCATGGGTAGAAGATAAATATATATGAAAAAAGTTATATAAAACATCTCTAACAGAATTATAATTTTCATTAGTTTTCTCTGTTTGTGCGATTTTTATTATCAATTCTATTGCTCTTTTAAATGTTTTTTCATCAAAGGCAATATAACCAAATATTCTTACCCATTCGTAAAATTGTTTGTTATTTCTTGTAAAAAATGATTGTTCTGTTATATTTTCTATTCTTTGCAAAACTAATTCAGGATTTAAAATGGTAATACACTTAATTTTTTCCATCAAACTTTCTTTTGCGTCAATTAAATCTTCATCACTTAATGAATAAAAATACTTTTTTGCAATTACCTGTGCTTCATCTGAAGAATGTAAAAATTTTAATCTTCTAAAAAAAGATATACATAATCTTTCATTTTTACTTATTAATCTCATTATATGTTCAGCGGGAATCTTTTTTAGACAGTCTATAGCTAGTTTATTTGCTAATGCATGTGGCAATATTGCACGCATATTTCCTCTTTTCTGAACAATTTGTCTACATCTCAACTCTTCTACTTTACCAAGCACATTTATTGCTGAGATAGATATTAAGTCTGAAATAATGTTTAATTCATTTTTTTCGTCTTCTACATCATACGAAATGTCAAAAGAATAGAATAAGGAACATGCCTCTCCGACTTTTAATAACTCTTTATCAATTTCAATTCCTTGAAAAAACAATCTATTAAAAAGTTCATCATAATTGAGTACACCTATATTCTTTTGAGTTGAAATAGATTTAGATAGATATAAAGCAATTCTAAAATTACCATCTGAGCACTTAACTATTGTATCAACATTAATATCTGAAATGTTTTTAAACTTCCTTTTAATTAATTGTTTTAACACTCCGTCAGAGGTTGTACTTAAATAATAATTGTTAGAATCTACGTTATCGTCTTCCTTTACATCATACTCAATTGTCATTAAGCTTATTTTACTGTTGTGTCTTTGACATAATTCAGTCAGCTTATTATGCATAGTAGCTTCACAATTGTCCACGATAAGTATGACTCTTTTATCAAGTGTTTGTAAACGTTGAATAAATGTTATAGGATCTGGTTGTAAACTATCACCTATATCACCATAGATAACCATTTCTTTATTAAGTGGATTATTACCTATTGTATTATCAAATAATGCTTGTGCCAATCTTGTTTTACCAACACCTGATAACCCGGCTAAACGTATTGAACTTTTCGGAATTAACAATGTATTTCTTATTTCATTTATTCCATCTACTAAACGTATCTGATTTTCCTTACTAAAATCATTACGATATATTACCGATTCTTCATCCATTATAAACGGTTGCTCTTCTTCGCTTTTGTTAGACCAATTATGATATGTACACCAACCATTAGTATTTTTACCATTCTTATCATTAACCCAACAAATTAAAGAAGGATATTTATTAACCCAGGTTGCAATTTTATTAGAATCATAAAAATCTACCAAAATTGTATTTTCTAGTTTTTCTTCTTTCAAAATTTCTTTCATACACTTAATTCTGCTTGAATACGTAATATCTGTTGTATCAGCCATACCACTTACAATAATATATGCACCATTTATCTCTGCTAAGTTTTTAATGGAGTCTCTTAAATAACCTTTTTTAGTTCTCATTTCTCGTTTTATTTCACCAGGAGACATTTTAGGTTTTTTTACTTGAAAGATGGTATTATTCATAGGAATAAAGCTTCTTGTATCAGTTACTTTAGTAGCATTCACTTTTACATCAATCCCATTATCTTTTTCATCTTGATTCCCACCATATGAAACGCAACATGTATCATTTCCAATCTCATATAATTGTGCTTCACATAGTTTTCCTACCAAAATTCTTAAATCAGAATCATTTAAATTTTTTATATCATCTTTTGTTACATCTAACACATTAAACACCTCCGAGTTTTTGCTTTAATATTTATTATACAACATAAAACTCATTATTTAGAGATTATTAATTAAAAACATAAAATTATGTCTAAAATTAATTAATGCTATTACTCTTTTATCCTAATAAAAACGATTAAATCACCAATGACTTAATCGCAATTAAAAAACTAAACAATATTAATATAGCACTTATATTCATACTCCACATCATATTTTTTAGTGTATTTACTATTTAATCCTCTAGTAATAGTAAGGGTATCATTTATTAGACAATAAGGTGAATAGGTGTAACACTAATTCCTTGCCCAAAAGCAGTAGTTGCAAGTTCAATGTTACCTACTTTATCAAGAGGAAAGATAATACCTTCTCCTTCTCCATTAAGGTCTATTCCAGTTTTAGAACCAAAACCAAACAAGTCTAAGTAATGAAATAATTTCTCTTTTCCTAATAACTGGCCCATTTTAACGAATCCTGGGTTACAGCTGTTCTGAAGTACCTGCAAAAATGTTTGATGACCATGTCCTCCTGCTTTCCAACATTTAATTCTAGCAGTATCTACCCTAACTGAACCAGTATCTGTAAACTCATCTTTAAATAAATCTACCACTTTTTCTTCTACTGCCGCTGCCGTTGTTACTATCTTTTGCGTAGAACCTGGTTCATATGTAGCCCATATAGGCAAATTACGAGACAGTTCTTCCGTTGTATAGTTTTGATAATTATTAGGATCAAAATTAGGTCTAGAACTCATAGCAAGAACCTCTCCTGTATTAGGATCCATAACTACAGCAAGAGCCATATCAGGATTAAACATATCTACAACATTATCTAATTCACGCTCTACTGACTTTTGAATATTTACATCGATAGTAAGTTGTAAATCCATACCATCTTGTGGTTCTATATATAAATCTGTAAGCTCTAGTTTATTTCCCTTTGCATCACTAAAATATTTAATCGCTCCATTTTCCCCTGTTAAATAATTATCATACTGTAACTCAATTCCTGATAGACCTTGATTATCTATACCAACATAACCTAAAACATGGGATAACATCGTATCATAAGGATAATATCTTTTAGACTCTTTAACTAGATAAACTCCATCAAAGTTTAAAGCTTCTATTTTATCAGCTACTTCATAAGATAATCTTCTTCCTTCTGGATGAACTCTTTCAATGGATGTTTCTTTATAAACATGCTCTTTCATCTCATCAAAACTAACACCTAAAATCTCGGCAAGTTTTGTCGTTACTTCTTTTTTATTCTTGATTTGATTAGGTATTAAAACTAAAGACGTTGTTGTAATATTGTCAGCAAGAACTACTCCATTTCGATCAAGTATCCTTCCACGAGAAGCTTCAATAGGTAAATTTCTACTCCAAAGATCACTTGCAAGAGTTGATAGTTTTTTATAATCTACTACTTGTACATAAAAGACTCTTAAAACAATTATTAAAAGGATACTAGTAAATATTAAAAGAATAATTTTCATTCTCTTATCTATTCCTCTTGTAAACATATGCTTCACTACCTTTCCAGTAGTAAGTTTATGTTTTAAAAATATATTTATTATTTAAGATACTTTATTCTTCTATGCTAATATAATTAATAACTCTATGATTATTATCAACATTGAATTTAACATTAATATTTCTATTATTAAAATCATCTTTAAACTCATTACCTAACAATAAGGTAATAGCATACTTCTTTTTTTCTTTTAGTAAATCATCTTTATCAATAAAGAAAGCATCATTTTCTTCATTATTTCTAACATTTCCACTATAATCACTTGTAACAAATACATTCATATTATAAATTCTATCAGGATATTCGATAATAATATTACCTACTTTTTCTAAATTACTAACTTCTATCCCTGTTTCTTCTTTGACTTCTCTAATCGCTGCATCCATACTTGTTTCACAGTCTTCTATTTTTCCTCCAGGAATATCAATATATCCTGCATTTTCTTCCTTATATTTTATACATAGAACCTTTTCATTTACAATCACAAATGTCCTTACAGCATTTCTTACTTTTTTCATATAAATTCCTTTCTTAAATCAGCTTATAATACTATACTTTAATAATTCTACTTTGTATCTTGTAATTTTTAATATAAATAGTATAGATACCAAAACAAAACCATCTATATTTCAAGATATTTTAAGCGTATTTCTTTTTCCTTAATATTTTATATATTTCATAAACTATCACTAAACAAAAACAAGATAGTCCTAATAAGAATACCATTACATAAGTTAAATTATCTTTTAGAAGTATTAAAGTAATTAAGCTACTTATTATTAATTTCCCTAATTTTCTTGTAAAGTTTAACTTGTTAATCATTATCTTATGGTCTTCTTCTTTACTATTATCAAGTAATAATTCTTTAATGTAATTTTCAAAGGGATCTCTTACAGCAAGAAATACGCAAAAGCCAAAACTCATTAAAATAATACCAATTATTTTATGAGGGACAAAGTTTCCTATTAAAATAAGAGTAAATGATATAAACAAACTATATCCTATAATTGATAAAATTTTGCTTTTATATTTTTCATATATACTTAAAAAGAAATAATTTGCAACTACTCTTACAATTCTTGAGATACTGACTATTAAAGATAAAGCAATTGCTACGTTATTAATAGTTAAAAACTCTCCTAACTTGTACTGTATAAATAATTTACTATTATTTTGTCCTAAATCAATAATGGCATAACATATAGCAAAAAGAAGGAAAAGTAAAAAGATTAGATGAGTAATTTTAACTTTTCTTTTATCATAATTTATTTTCTTCTTATTAAAAGGCTTAACCTCATATAGAAAGTTAACTAAAATAATATTAATTAAACAAAAGATTAAACAACATACCATAGGTAAATAATTATTTAAACTAAAGAGGATTCCTGAGATGAATGCAGTAAACATGGTAACAACTGCATAAATTAAAGAACCCTTACTTTCATATTCTAGATGTCTATCCTCTTCTTTTAAAAAATTTAAATTATTTCTTAACATTACAGTATTCATTTTCTTAAAATAAGCATAAGCTTCATAAAGAATAGAGCCTATTAAAATAGTAAAATAATTATTACCAATAGTTATTAGGAAAGCACCTAAGAAAAGAAGTATAACTCCTACTCTAACTGAATTTAATGATCCTATTTTATTATTATTTTTATAACTACAGGATTTAAAAGAAGCATTACCAAAGTACTAATTGTAGTAAGTGAACTTATCTCTAAAGCGCTTAAATGTTTAACTTCTGTTAAGAATAGTGTATTAATTGCAATATAGAAAATTAAATCTCCTGATAAACCTGCAAAAAGAGGATAGATTTTATTACTTAAAACTATTCTTTTCTTATTTATTATCATAATATTACTCCTCTATTTTAAAATATCTTTTTATTGCTTTAAAGATTTCAACTACTAAAATTGGTGAAAGTGATAATAATATAACTATTAACCATTCACTTCCTGTTAGAACACCAAGGGAGAAGAACTCTCTTATAGGTGTTATAAATAAAACTATTAGAAGGAAAGTAATTGAACCAAACATTGCTAAATATAACATTTTATTTCTTGGATAATCTTTACTAAATAGTGATGTTTCACTTGAACTTTGATTTAGGGCATGGAATATTTGGGATAGACATAAAACTGTAAAAGCCATAGTCATCCCCACATTAAAACTATCATTTATACCTATAAAGTATGCAATTATAGTAATAATGGCAAGATAAATACCATAAAATACTATTCTGAAAACAAGTCCTTTTTCAAATAAACTTCCTTGTTTTACTGGTTTATGTTTCATAATATTAGGGCTTGCTGGATCTATTCCAAGAGCAAGGGAAGGTAGTGTATCAGTTACAAGATTAATAAATAAAATATGAACGGCAAGTAAAGGGCTAGAAAGATTAAATAATATCGTTATAAAAATAGTTAAGACTTCGGCAATATTACCTGCTAATAAGTACTGAATAACTTTTTGAATATTACGATATACTCTTCTTCCCTCTTTAACGGCTGCTTCTATTGTTGTAAAATTATCATCTAAAAGAATCATGGCTGCTGAATCTTTAGCAACATCTGTACCAGTAATTCCCATAGCAACACCAATATCAGCTTTCTTTAAGGCAGGAGCATCATTAACACCATCTCCTGTCATCGCTACTATTTCTTTGTTCTTCTTTAAAGCATTAACAATTCTTAATTTATCTTTAGGAGTTACTCTTGCAAAAACAGAAATATTTTTAATAGTATTACGAAGTTTTAAATCACTCATTTTACTTAAGTTTTCTCCATCAATAACCAAATCGCCCTTTTTATAAATTCCTAGGTCTTTAGCAATAGATTTAGCTGTTAATTTATGATCTCCTGTAATCATAATTACTTTAATACCTGCTTCTTTACAAGTACTAATAGCGTGTTTCACTTCCTCTCTTGGAGGGTCAATTATTCCCATAATACCAATAAAAGTTAAATCTTCTTCTATCTTTTCTCCTTCACAAGGAAGAGATGTGATGTTTTTACTAGCAAAGCCTAATAGTCTTAAACCTTTACTAGATAATTCTATACAGTAGTCTTTAACCAAGTCTTTATCATCTTTAGTAAGTTTAATTTTCTTATCATCTACTATAGCATAACTACAGACATCAATTAACTCTTCAGGAGCTCCTTTACTATAGAGAAGATATTCTTTGGTATCTTTAACAACGACACTCATTCTCTTTCTAATAGAGTCAAATGGTTCTTGAAATAAAACTTTATTACTCTTTATATTTTTAACATCATAACCAAGCTCTTTGGCATAACTCAATAAACACCCTTCTGTAGGATCTCCTATTACTTTATCTTTATCAAGATAAGCATTATTACATAAACAAGAACATTTTATTAATTCATCATTAAAGGTATTCTCATCATTTTTATTAATAATATCACTATATAAAGTGCTTTTTACAACAGTCATTTTATTTAAAGTAAGGGTACCAGTTTTATCAGAACAAATAACAGTGGCACTACCTAGGGCTTCTACAGCAGGAAGTTTCTTTACTAAAGCATTTTTCTTAGCCATACGAGATACTCCTAAAGCCATAACTATGGTGGCAGTAGCAGGGAGTCCTTCTGGTATTACAGAAATAGCAAGAGATATGGCGACCATTAAAACAGAGATAAAGTCTCTACCATATAATAGTCCTATAATGAATATTAATATAGCAACTACTACACCAATAATGCTTAATATTTCTCCTACCTTATTAAGTTTTCTTTTTAATGGAGTATCTATACTATCAGTATCTTCTAACATCGTAGCAATAGTTCCTACTTCTGTATCTTTAGAAGTTGCTGTTACTACTCCTAAAGCGGTTCCATAGGAAATAATAGTAGAAGAATAAACCATGTTTACTCGATCGGCTAGTGCCGTATTTTCATCTAAAATACTTCCAGCATCTTTTTCTACAGGCACACTTTCTCCTGTTAGAGATGACTCATCTACTTTTAGTCCATTTTCTTCTATTAATCTTATATCAGCTGGTATAATATTACCATCTTCTAAATAGACAATATCTCCTACGACAACATTTTTAGTTAAAATGTTTTTTTTCTTACCACCTCTTATAACAGTAGTATAATGAGCATTCATATTTCTTAAGGTCTCTATTGCATCAAGGGCTTTTTTCTCTTGAATTATACTTATCATTGCATTAATAAATATTATTACTAGTATAACTACTCCTTCAGCATATTCTCCTAATAAAAAAGAAAGAATTGAAGCCAGTAAAAGTATTAAAATCATTTTATCTTTAAGCTGTTCTCTAATCATTTCTAAAACAGTCTTTTGTTTTGTTCTTTCTATTTCGTTCAAACCATTTTTTTCTAATCTAATAGAAGCTTCTTTATCAGTTAAGCCATCATTACTGCTATTTAACTCTTTTATTACATTAACACTGGTTTTAGTATAAGCATCTTTCAACTTAATCTCTCCTATTCTTATAATTATTGTACCAAAATAGAAAAGAAATTACCATCTATTTAGTAATTTCTATTATTTTACTTAACACATCTTTATATTTATCATAAGCATTTTCATTCTCTCGAACTAGAAAATCATCTATAGTAACCATTCTATTTTCTCTAATATTTTTATTATCTTTAGTAGTAATAATTATAGCAGGGATCTCACCTTTGCCCTTTTTAAATAACTCTAAAGCATCTTTTGCTTTTACTTTAACGACACCTAGCACTTCTTTAGGATCAAATTTAAAACTATTAATATCTCCTTCAAATAAATCAACATAAACATTCGCTTTCGCTCTATCTTTAATAAGAACACCATTTTTCATTTTATCCATTCGCCATGGCACAACACCAACGAATGTTGCATCACTACTATCTATATCAAGTCCTATTTCCTCATTTATTTCTCGCCTAAATGCTTCTTTAATAGTCTCACCCTTTAAAACATGACCTGAGGCAGTTGTATAAAACTTTCCGCTATCTTTCCTTATTTGAAAATAAACGCTTCCATTATTCTCATATAACCAACAATGAACAGTATTATGCCAAAGCCCTTCTTTATGAACTTCATCTCTTGTTTTATAACCTAAATAGTTTCCTTCTTCATCATAATAATCTAAATATTCCATCTAATCACGACCTTATGGATTAATTCTAACATATTTATGATTATTTATAAAGTGCTTAATCATGGAAATTACTTTAATTAAACCAATAATGGCAAGTGCTGGTATTACTACTATATAGAAAATAATTGTCAAACTAACACCAACTATCAAAAATATAATATCTCTTAGTCTTTGTCTCATTATCTATCACCAACTAAATAATAACATAGAATAAAAGTTTATTTCCTTACATTTTTGTTAGAAAAGAAAAAGGCACTGCCTAAACAATGCGGTTCTTCGACATTAAAGGGTGCTGAGTAAATTTTCAGCATTCTTTTTAATACC
>CAMMKE010000035.1 GCA_946497375.1 uncultured Mycoplasmatota bacterium | reverse complement strand
ATGATAAAGATTATATGATGTGGCAGTTATGTCAAGATGGGGTTATTGATGGTATCAATGGTTTTGTTGATATAGATATTTTATATAAATAGTGATATGAGTAAAAAAGAGGTGATATGTTATGAAAATTGTTGATAATCCATATAAAAAGGAATTTGTATTTGACTTATATAGTCGAATTTATCCTAAATTTAAAGAATATGATAAGATAACTAGGAAGAAAATGCTTGAAAAGATTATAGAGTTTTATAGTGACTATAATAATATTATTGATATGTGTACTTATAGAGAGATTAAGTTTTTAAAAAGAATGGCTAATAGAGAAGAGATTAATTATGATGATGAAAGGTTTAAATTTGAGAAAGCCAGTTTAATTAAAAAAATGTTAGTTGGTTATAATGAAAAATATGAGTATGATTTTTATGATGAATTAAAAGAGCCTATTTTACTTGCGTTATCTAAAGTAAAAATGAGTGAAGTTAAGAAGAAAACAGAACTTAATGAATTTTTAATTGGCTTTTATAAAGTAATGGGAAACTTTTTGATTTATCCTTTAATAAATATAACATCATCTTTATTAAAATTAGATGATAGAGTAGTATTTGATCATGTATTTAATAATAAATTATTTAACTATTATGTAATGATATATGATAAATATATGGAAGTTTATGATAAAGAAGTTCCTATTGGTTTATATATTGGTTATTTTCATTATGAGGAAGAGCTTGATGAGGCGAGAAAAGAATATGCTATTGGTGGTACACAAACTTTTGATTTAGGGGAGTATATAAATATATTTTATGATGATTTTAACTTTGATAATAAAATAGTTAAAAAATTTTATAAAGAATTAATGGACTTACCTTTCTTCGGTTTTACAGTATTAAAACCAATTAGAATATTTGCATTATTAAATAAAGATAGAGAGTCTTTAAAGGATTCTATTAGGAATGTTCCTGCTTTGAAAAATTATCCTTTAGGTGATTTCTTTAAATTAATGGATCAAGCGATGGATGAGATGCCTTCAGGGGCTTTAAATGGAATGTGTCCTAGAGAATATAAAGAGAAACTTAAAGAACAAGAAGAATATGAATTTAAAAGAGAAATGGAATATACAGGTCAAAAGGATGCTTGTTTAGGTGAGATGAAAGCTAAAGGTTTTTACAACTTATATTTTTCATTGTTAGAGTATGTTAATAATAAGTATCATGTTAATACTAGTGTTAAAAAAATATATAAACAGGAACAGTTAGATCCTAATCAATTAATGCCAATTATAGAGTATCTATTTGAAGATAAAGAAAAGATTATAGATGCTTATTTGAAAGATAATCCTCATAATTTTGATAGTGAAGACTTAGAGAAAGTAAGTAAATTTAAACAAGGTATTAGAGAAATGTTTACTATTGCTAAATATGAAGAAGACTATACGGCACTTCTTTCTAGTGATCGTGTTTATATGATTAAAGGATTAAATTCTAATATAGATGAAGTTATTCCTTACCATGATATACCATGTATTGTTACTACTTCTTTATTTCCATATGATGGGGTAATTGTTTATGATGGGTTACTTTCTACTTATCCTATTAGTATGGGTACATCTTTTGTTAAGATGGTAGAAAAAGAATATAATGAAGATATGAAATATTATCATTTATAAATATAATTGTTTGTTTTGTGTTATACTAAAATAGGAAAGGATGATTATGTTGAAAGAGAATATTTGGAAGAAGTATGATGCTGTAGAAGTTTCTAAAGTGTTTGAGATGGGTGAAGATTATAAGAAGTTTTTAACTGTTTCAAAGACAGAAAGAGAATGTAATAAAGAGATTATTAGACGTGCTGAAGAGAAAGGTTTCCACAATATTGTGGATTATATTAAAGAAGAGAGATCATTAAAACCAGGAGATAAGATTTATGCTGATAATAGAGGGAAAGCAGTTATTTTATTTATAATAGGAAATGATTCTATTACTAATGGTATGAATATATTAGGAGCACATATTGATTCTCCTAGACTTGATTTAAAAGCTAATCCTTTATATGAAGATACAGATTTTGCTTATTTTGATACTCATTATTATGGGGGTATTAAGAAGTATCAATGGACTACTATTCCTCTAGCTTTACACGGGGTTATTGTTAAGAGGGATGGTACTAAGATAGATGTTAATATTGGAGAAAGTGAAGATGATCCTGTATTTTGTATAACTGATTTACTTCCTCATTTAGCGGGTGAACAGATGAAAAAAGAGGCTTCTAAATTAATTGAAGGTGAAGCTTTAGATGTTTTGATTGGTAATATGCCTTTAAAGGGTGAAGATAAAGAAGGAGTTAAAGCTAATGTACTTTCTTTATTAAAAGAGAAATATGATATATCAGAAGATGATTTCTTATCTAGTGAAATAGAAGTTGTTCCTGCAGGTTCTGCTCGTGATATGGGTCTAGATAAGAGTATGGTTTTATCTTATGGTCAAGATGATAGAAGTTGTGCTTATTCTTCACTTATGGCTTTTTTAGAGGCAGAAGTTACTGATAAGACTTTATGTTGTATTTTAGTTGATAAAGAAGAAATTGGTAGTGTTGGTTCTACTGGTATGGGATCTCGTTTCTATGAAAATACTATAGCAGAGGTTTGTCATTTACTTGGTGAAGATAGTTTTGTTAGTGTTAGAAGAGTTCTATCTAATTCTCGGATGTTAAGTAGTGATGTTAATGCAGCATATGATCCACTTTATGCTAGTGTTATGGATAAACGTAATTCATCATATTTAGCTCGTGGTTTAGTTTTCTGTAAATATACAGGTGCTCGTGGTAAGAGTGGTAGTAATGATGCTGATGCTGAGTTTATTGCAGAACTTAGAAATATCTTAGATAGTGATAATGTTAGTTATCAAATATCAGAGCTTGGTAAAGTAGATGCCGGTGGTGGTGGTACTATTGCCTATATCCTTGCTAATTATGATGTAAAAGTAATTGATGCTGGGGTTGGAGTTTTAAATATGCATGCACCTTATGAAGTTACTAGTAAAGTTGATATTTATGAAGCATATAGAGGTTATTTAACATTTTTAATGAAAGCATAGGTAAATAAACTTATGCTTTTTTAAAACTCTACTATTAGTGGGTGTAAATTTTAGATATTATTATATATTCTTTATGTAAGAAAGAGAGTGAAGAATATGAATCAAGAAAAAATTGGAAAACTAATTAAGAAAGTAAGAAAGGATAAAGGTCTTACCCAACAAGATTTAGCAGATTTACTTAATCTTAGTCCTAAGACTATATCAAAATGGGAATGTGGTAAGGGATGCCCTGATATAAGTATTCTTAATGAATTATGTAATATTTTAGGTATTAGTGTTACAGAATTACTTAATGGAGAGTTAGGCTTAAAAGATGATAATAATGCTACTATAACTGAATCTATTAAGTACTATAATAATAGATTTAAACGAAGATTAATTGTCATACTTTTAATTACATTATTAATTTTGTCTCCATTTATTATTTTATCTATTGGAGAGTTAGGAAAATTTAAAAATTTACCATCTTATACAACTATTATTATAAATAATAAGACTAAAAAGTTGTTTTCTCTTTTAGAAAGTTATGATTATAAAGAAATAGAGACTTTATTAAATGATAATGTAGATATTTCTAATAGGGAGTTAGAAAAATATTCTATTAAAGAATTTATTAAGAATTTAAAAACATTAGAAGATGTAGGTGTTGTATTTAAAGATATTAATTATGATAATTCTAGTTATGGTGATACAGTTTATTATAATATTTCTATTTCTTATAAAGATGCTATTTATGAGATGTATTATAATATGAGATATGATAAAGAAATAGGTAAATATACTTTTGTTATTTATGCTCCTAGTCATGACAGTGATAAAGAAATTTATAAATTAATTGAGAATGTTTTTTGTCCTGGTTCAGAATATTTTAATTGATAAGATAACTATAATATGTTATCTTATTTTTAGTAGTAAAGGAGAATTGTTGTATGGATATTATTAAAGAATTTAATAAAAATGATAAGATGTTTCAAAAAGAAGCAGTGGAATATGCTAAAAAGAATAAAGATGAAGTTAGTGATGTTTTGTTAAGTCATTTAAAAGACTTTGTTTCTAATATGGATAAAAATAAAGAATGTCCTTTTAGTGTTGTATATGCTGTCTTTTTGTTAGCAGAATTTAAAGATAAGCGACTATTTAAAGTAATAATAGATATTTTTAGTAAAGAAGGGTATGATTTTTATAATTTGTTAGGTGACTGGGCTTATGATAATTTATCTTCTATTATAGTTAGTGTATTTGATGGAGATTTTGATTCTATAAATAAAGTTATTGAAAATAAAAATATAGATGAAAATATAAGAGGTTATTTTTTAAAGACATATGTCTATTTCTGTGAAAATGGATTAATAACAAAAGATGTAGTAGAAAAATATTTATTAAAACTTCTTGATCTTTATGATTATATAGATGATGAAGATGATATGGATGATATTTATACAGATATTATGGAAGTTATTGCAAGCCTTCATTTATTTTCTTTAATGAATGAAGTTAAGAAAATGTATTATTATGGAGTTATAAATACTATGATGATAGGTGATTATGATAGTTTTGTTGATTATATATTTAATTATGATTATAAATTAGTTAGAATTAAGCCTATTGATGATACAATTAAGTCAATGAGTTGGTGGGCATGTTTTGATAATAGAGAAGATGTTTTTGATGAAGATAAAGTTTCAAAAATGTTTGAATCTTTTATAGAAGAAGAGACTAAAGCGAATAATATGAAAGATCCTTCTAAAGTAGGCAGAAATGATCCTTGTCCATGTGGAAGTGGTAAGAAATATAAAAAATGTTGTATTAATAAAGAAAGTAATTTTTTACCATATCAATCTTATATTACTAAGAGTTTAGATGAATATCCTAAAAAGAAAACTAGTAGTGATGAATATGATTTATATGATTTTTATAAAGAAGAATATATTGAGATAGATAAACTTTTATATAATGTGTTAAAACATAAGGCAATACCTATGTTTATTAATAGAGATTATTTAAAGGAAAATAGAATTAATATAGACTATTTAAAAGAAGCTTTTGATAAGATAAAAGTAGTTGTTAAAAATAATTCGTTTAAAACTATAAATGATTATGATGAAAAAGTATCTATTCATTACAGTTTATATCAATTCTTTGAAAGATATAGTAAATTACTTATGGAAATGATTAATAAACATATACCAAAAGAGAAAGAATATTTAGTGTTTTTAGAAGAATTGGTTGATTTCTTTTATGATAGTTTTGATTTAAATGATTCTAACGAAACACTTTTCTTAAATGTTAAAGATTTCTTATTTAATTCTAAGAGAAAGATAGATGAAGGAATAGAGTATTTTAAAGAAAAATTAAAAACTTGTGATTATAGTGTTAAGTTTGATGTTTATCAGATGCTTATAGAGTTATATGAAGAGAAAGATTATGACTTAGCATGTGAAAAATTAGAAGAGTATATAGATAAAGAAACTGACAATGATTTAAAAGAGTATTTAGAAGAAATGTTAATGGATTATAGGGAGTATTAAGATGAGTTTTAAATTAATTGCATATTTAGAAGGATTTGAAAAGGAAATTATTAGAGAAATTAATGTTAATAGTAATATAAATTTACAGATGTTTTGTGAGAATATTATTTTATCTATGAATGGAGAATGTAAACATTTATATCAATTAGTTGTTAATGATTCATATGCATATTTAGGACCTGGTTGTGAGGTTTTTGATCCTGATGTTGAAGAGATGATGAGTGATGATATGACTTTTGGACATTTATTTCTTTATGTAGGTGATGAACTATTACTAAATTATGATTTTAGATGTGACTATGATATTCGTATTAAAGTTGTAAGAGCATTTGATAATAAGAAGTTTGATAAAGATTTTTATGTTGTTTCTGGTAAAGGTTTAGGATTAATAGAAGGAGAAGTTTCATTTGTTCTTAGAATGTTAATTAATTCTCGTAAGCCTATACCTTATGATATTAATGCTTTTGATAAAGATAAGATTAATAATAAGATAGATAATTATTTATTAGAAAGAGATAGTATTAAACCTAAACATTATATATTAAATATAGATTTAGAAGATATGGATAAAGAGTTTAAAAGACAAATATCTATAGACAGTGATATTAGTATTCATACTTTGTGTGATGCAGTTATATTGTCAGTGAATGGAAAACTTAATGATGATTATAAAGTTAAGATAAGGAGAAATTATTTAGAAGATGAAGATATTAATAAAGATATGAATTATTTGAAATTAAAAGAGAATCAAAAATTTAAAATCATTTATGAAGATAAATTTATCTTTAATGTAAGAGTTAGTAAGGCTTTAGATAATTATGGACTAAAAAGATGTTATGTTGTAAAGGGTAAAGGGAAGATAGATGAGTTAAGTAAAGATGATTTTGATTTAGATAAGGTTAATTTTAATATTGATAATATATTGTTTAGTATATTTAATCTAGGTGAGATATGAGTAAAATATTTTTAATTGCAGATACACATTTTAATCATAGTAATATTATCAAATATTGTAATAGACCTTTTAGTGATATAGATGATATGAATAATACTATTATTAATAATTGGAATAGGGTAGTAGATAGTGAAGATATTGTTTATCATTTAGGAGATTTTTTGTTAGGTGATAATATAGAATCTTTTCTTAAAAGACTTAATGGTAAGATTTATTTAATTAGAGGGAATCATGATGGTAAGTCAATTAACTTTTATAATAAAGTAGGGTTAGAAGTTTTACCAACAAAGACTAAGTTAGATGAATATAAAATTATATTATCTCATAGACCTTTAGAGGATAGAGGGATATCTAATGGTTATATTAATGTACATGGACATATTCATAATGGCAAGTTAGATAGTTCTTTTGATCCTAGTAAACATAAATGTGTATCAGTTGAGATGATTGATTATAAACCGGTAGAAATAAATAAGGTTAAGAAAGAGGTATAGTTATGAATAAAGAACAATTATTTGCAGATGATATGAGGAATATAATGCTTAATATGAGGAAACATATGTTAAATAGAAAATCTTATATTAAGAAATATAATAAATATAGGAAGATTCATGCTGATATTTTAGAGAGTATGGCTTCTTATATTCTTGATGGTAAATATGATTTTGGAAAATATATTAGAGAAATAAATAAAGATAGGGATACTAGTAAGATTGAGAAATTAAAGGCTTTTGATCTTTCTTCTGATAATCCTGATGATGTTTCTATAATGATTGAACTTTTTGCCTATAAAAATTTAAAAGAAGTACCTTCTGTTACAGAGATATACTTAGAAAAAAACAAATTTAAAAATGAAGATAAAGTTAAATTATTAAAGGCAATGAATGAGTCTTATGTAGGATTATTTAAAGTAGTTGATATAGATTTTGATAATGCTTATGTTACTTATGAAGATGTATTTACTAAAAAGAGATTTAAAGTAATAGATATATCTATGAGTACTTTTTCTGAAGTAGATAAAAATAGTCCTATTTATCTTTATAATAGAGTTATTACTGTTGATGGTATATCTTTTGGTACTGGCATTCATTGTAATATTAATTATAAGAATAAAGAATTTAAGAAATTTCTTAAAGAACATGATTATGAGAATGGTACAGATTTTTATAGATGTCTTTTGTTATATGAGATTTCTAAGAATGAGAAGAATAATAGGGTTAGATATAATATTAATTATAGGTAGGTTATGTTATGAGAATAGTATTTAATGTTTATGTTGATAATTTAGAAAAAGTTATTAATAGAAAGATAGAAGTTAGTTCATCAATAAAATTAGATGATTTTTGTGAATATATTATAGTTTCTTTGAATGGTTATAAAACTTATAGTTATTTTTTAGATGATGATGATTATGAATATTATAAAACTAAAGAGGATGATGTTATAAGTTTAAAGGATTTAGATATAACTAAAGAAAGTAAATTTGTTTTATTTTATGATTTAGATTCAACTTATTATATTAATATTGATGTTATTGATATTGTAGAAGAAGATAATAGTGATATTTTTAAAGTAATAGATGGTAAAGGTTATGGGATCCTTGAAGGTTATAGGTATAAACTTGTTGGATATTTTAATTATAGTCTTAAAGATAGAAAAAAATTCTTGGAGCGTTTTTCTAAAAGCTTTTTAGAATTTATTAATAAAAAGTTTGATTTAGATGAATGTAATAATAGAGTATTTAGTTATATGGATGAAAAAAAAGAAAGGATAAAGCCTAAGACTTATATATTTAATATATCTTTAGAAGGGTTTGCAAGAGAGATTAAAAGAAAGATTGCTGTTAATAATGATATTTCTATTGATGACTTTTGTATGAAAGTTGTTTTGTCTATGAGAGGGGATTTATTTCATTGTTATGGTTTAAAAGTAGGTAAGGAAATGTTAGATGAGGAGTTAGGTGATATGGAACTTAATTCAGTAGTTTTAAAAGATAAAGCGAAATTTAAAGTTATTTATGATTTTGGAGATAACTGGATTATTAATGTTTCTTTAAGTAAAATTGTTGATGGTTATAGTGAATCTTGTTTTTCAGTTTTATCTGGTAAAGGTTATGGACTTGTTGATGATTGTGGTGGACCATATTATTTAAATAGAATATTTAATGGTGAAAATGAGATGTGGGAGAAGGTTGATATTAACGATTTTGATTTAGATGAATGTAATAGAGTTGTTGGTAATAAATAATAGAGGTTTGTATGAAAAGGGAATTTAAAGTATTTGGATTTAGTATGATTATAAATTTATTTATATCTATTTTAAAAATAGGAGGAGGACTTTATTTTAATTTTACATCTTTAATATCAGATGGAATGCAAACATTAAGTGATTTTATTACTGATATTGTCTCTTTTATTGGAATAAAAGTATCTAAAAAACGTCCTACTAAAAGTCATCCTTTTGGCTTTGGTAAGATGGAGTATATTACAAATTTAGTAATAGGAGTTATATTATTACTATTATCTATTTTCATAGTAGTTAATGGTTTTATTAGTAAATGGCATATTCCTTCTCTTTTAGTACTATTTATTTTATTTGTAGCTTTAATACTTAAGATAATAACTTTGTTTTTTCTTTATTCAGTTGGTAAAAAGATAAATAGTCAGTTGTTGATTACATCCTATAAAGAATCAAAGATGGATTTATATTCTTCTATAGGAGTTATTGTTGCTACTATTTTATTACAATTTTCAGATAATATTGTTATATTTAGATATGTTGATTTAGTAGTTGCACTTGTAATGGGATTTGTTGTATTTAAAACAGCTTTTAATATTTTAAAAGATAATTCTATGAATTTAATAGGTAAAGTTGAAGATAATTTAGAGCTTTATAAGAAAATAGAAGAGTTTTTATTAGATATAAAAGGAGTAGAGAAAGTTAAATTCTATTTAATACGTTATGGTAAATATTATAAGATTCAATTAATGGTAGAGATGGATGCTAATCTTACACTTAGACAAGTTACAAGATTAGAAGAAAAAATTAAAAAAGAATTAGTTGCTCATAGAAGTTTTGGAGTTAAGTATCCTACTATATATGTTACATCTAATCTTGATGATTAGGAAAATATAATGGTGATGTAAGTTATTGTAAATATGGTAGTGAAGAAACTTGTTCTATGTCTATTAAAGAAGGAATAAGGAGAAGATAAATTTATTGTTAAAAAATATGTTGACAACCCTAAATATTAGTGATAAATTAATTACTAATATTTGAAGAGGTGGAGTTATGAGTGTGATTTTTAAAGGAAAATACAATATTAAATCTATTATAATGATTACAGTATTTTCTTTAATCATGCTTTCATGCTCTTTATCTTTAAAATGATGTTGACACTGGGCGATTTATCGACTCGGTGCCTTTTTCTTTTATAGGAGGTGTTATATGAATAATTTAACTATTAATGATTTACTTGCAAAAATTGTCGAGTATAATAATGAAGAAATTGAAATTATTAGAAAGGCATATTCTTATGCAGAAGAATTGCATAAAGGACAAAAACGTCAGAGTGGAGAAGAATATATTACTCATCCATTGAATGTTGCTTATATTCTTGCTGATATGCATGCTGATAGAGATACAGTTTGTGCAGGACTTTTGCATGATACTTTAGAAGATACAAGTATTACTAAAGAAGATATTGCTAGTATCTTTAATAAAGATATTGCTAATCTAGTAGATGGAGTAACAAAGATTAGTAAAATGAATTTCTCGTCAAAACAAGATCAAAATCTTGCTAATACAAGAAAGATAATTACAAGTATTACTGAAGATGTAAGAATTATTATTATAAAGCTTGCAGATAGACTTCATAATATGAGAACATTAGGATTTAAGTCAAAATTTAAACAAAAAGAAAATGCTATGGAAACTATGGATATTTTTGTTCCACTTGCTTACTATATAGGTGCTTATCGTATTAAAAGTGAACTTGAAGATTTATCATTACAGTATCTTTATCCTGATAAATATAAGCGAATTGAAGATATTAAATTAAGAATAGAAGATGATAGTAAGCGTTGTTTAGAAGAAATGCTACAAACTATAAACGGGATATTAAGAGATAAAGATATACCTCATGAAATAAAAGTAAGAACTAAAAATATTTATGGAATATATAAAAGAATGGAACAGGGACATAAATTATCAGATATTCATGATTTATTATCTCTTAAAATAATGGTAGATACTATTGCTAATTGTTATCAAACTCTTGGCTTAATTCATTCAAAATATCATCCAATAAATGATAAATTTAAAGATTATATATATAATCCTAAAACTAATATGTATAGGTCACTTCATACCACAGTCTTTGGTGAAGATGATAGATTAGTACAAACACAAATTAGAACATTCGATATGGATAAGGTTGCATCATTTGGACTAACTGCTTATTGGGATATAAATAAAGGAGAGGCTAGAAATGTAATGCAAGCTGATTTAAAGGATAAATACCAATTTTTTAAATCATTAGTTGAAATAAATAGTGTTTTTGCTGATAATCAAGAGTTTGTTAGTCAAGTAAAAAGAGAATTATTTACAGATAAAGTTTATGTATATACACCTAAGGGCGAAATTGTAGAATTGCCTAAAGGTTCAACAGCAATAGATTTCGCATATAAGATTCACTCTAATATTGGTAATACAATGGTATCTGCTATTGTTAATGATAAACCGGTTGAAGCAGATTATGTATTACATAATAAAGATAGAGTAAGAATTATTACTGATATTTTATCTTATGGTCCTAGAGAAGAGTGGTTAGATAAAGTAAAAACTACTA
>CAMMKE010000034.1 GCA_946497375.1 uncultured Mycoplasmatota bacterium | reverse complement strand
CAGGTACACTATCTTTAGAGTTTGGTGATTATCATTTTGAAGAACCAAGATATTCAATTAAAGCTAGTAAAGATAGAGAAACCACTTATGCAGCACCACTAAAGGTAGAAGTGCGTCTTTTTAATCGTGAGACAGGTGAAGTAAAAGAGCAAGAAATCTTCCTAGGTGATATGCCTATTATGACTGATAGTGGTACATTTATAATAAATGGAGCAGAACGTGTTGTTGTATCTCAATTAGTTCGTTCTCCAAGTGTATACTATAATAGAGAAATAGACAAAAATGGTCGTGAGTTAATCACATCACAAATTATTCCTACACGTGGTACATGGCTAGAATTTGAAGCAGATGCTAGAGATGTATTATATGTAAGAATAGATAGAACTAGAAAAGTAACCTTAACAACATTATTGCGTGCTTTTGGTCTTTCTAGTGATGATGATATCTTAAAACTATTTGGTGAAGATGACTTCCTTAAAAATACTATTGCAAAAGATGCAACTAAGAACTTAGATGAAGCCTTAATTGAAATCTATGAAAAATTAAGACCAGGTGAACCTGCAACACTAGATTCATCTAAAAACCATATCATAACAAGATTCTTTGATGAATTTAGATATGATTTAGCAAAAGTAGGACGTTATAAATTTAATCGTAAATTAAATATTGTAGACCGTTTGTTAAATCAAACCCTTGCTGAAGATATAGTAATTGATGATGAGATCAAATATCCAAAAGGTACAGTTGTAACTAAAGAAATATTAGAAGATTTAAGAGAAATCTTTAAAAATGGTTATGGTGTAGAAGAAGTAAAGATTAATGATGAACTTGATACATATAACAAAATTCAAAAGATTACAATTCTTGACCCAAATGATAAGAAGAAAAAACTAATTGTTATTGGTAATGACGGGACTATTGATTCTAAACGTCTAACAATATCAGATGTTTATGCAGCTGTATCATATTACTTAAACCTTTTACATGGTGTAGGTAATTATGATGAAATTGACCATTTAGGTAATCGTCGTATTAGACAAGTAGGAGAATTATTACAAAATCAATTTAGAATTGGTATCTCTCGTATGGAAAGAGTTATTCGTGAGAGAATGACTACTCAAGAAATGGAAGAAGTAACACCTAAGACATTAATCAACATTAGACCAGTTACCGCTGCTATGAAAGAGTTCTTTGGTTCATCTCAATTATCACAATTCATGGACCAAACTAACCCTATCGCTGAACTTACTAATAAACGTCGTTTGTCAGCTTTAGGACCAGGTGGACTTTCTCGTGATAGAGCAGGTGTAGAAGTACGTGACGTTAATGCTTCACACTATGGTAGAATCTGTCCTATCGAGTCACCAGAAGGACAAAACATTGGACTTATAACATCATTAGCAAGTTATGCTAAAATAGATGAATATGGATTTATTATGACTCCATATCGTAAAGTAGAAAACTGTAAGATAACAGATGAAGTAGTTTACTTAACAGCAGATGAAGAACAAGACTATATCATCTCTCAATCAACAGTTAATACTAATGAAGATAATGTTATTATTGATAAAACAGTCGCTGCAAGATTTAGAGATGAAAACATTCTTGCTAAACCTGAACAAGTAGATTACATCGATGTATCACCTCAACAAGTTGTATCAGTAACAACAAGTTGTATTCCATTCCTAGAGCATGATGATGCAACTCGTGCTTTGATGGGTGCTAACATGCAACGTCAAGCCATGCCATTATTAAAAACAGAAGCTCCATTCATTGGAACAGGTGTAGAGCATGTTGCTGCTAAGGACTCAGGTGTATGTGTAATTGCTAAAGCTGATGGTATCGTTGACTATGTAGATGCTAAGAAAATCATTATCGCTAATGCCAAAGGTAAAGATACATATTACCTTGCCAACTTTGAACTTGCAAACTCTAGTATCTGTTCACATCAAAGACCAATTGTTAGAGTTGGTGATAAAGTTAAGATGGGTGATATTATCGCTGATGGTAATAGTTGTGATAATGGAGAACTTGCTTTAGGTAAAAACGTTGTAGTCGCTTTCATGACTTACAATGGATATAACTATGAGGATGCTGTAATCCTTAATGAAAACCTAGTTAAAGATGATAAATATACATCTCTACATCTAGAAGACTATGAGATGCAATGTCGTGAAACTAAACTAGGACCAGAAGAAATTACTCGTGACATTCCAAATGTTAGTGAAGAAGCTAAGAAGAACCTTGATGAAAATGGTATCGTTACAATTGGTACTGAAGTTAAAGAAGGAGATATCTTAGTTGGTAAAGTAACTCCTAAAGGAATGGCTGAGTTATCTAGTGAAGAGAAACTATTACATGCCATATTCGGTGAAAAGACTCGTGAAGTTAGAGATACTTCCCTTCGTGTACCACATGGAGGGGATGGTATTGTTCATGATATTAAGATTTACTCTCGTAAAGATAATGATGAACTACCAGCAGGTGTATCTAAAGTAATAAGAGTTTATATCATTCAAAAACGTAAAATTCAAGTAGGAGATAAAATGTCAGGTCGTCATGGTAACAAAGGTGTTATTTCCCTAATCTTACCTCAAGAAGATATGCCTTACTTACCAGATGGACGTCCTGTAGATATTATGCTTAACCCACAAGGTGTTCCATCTCGTATGAACTTAGGACAAATCCTAGAATTGCATATGGGTATGGCTGCTAAGAAGTTAGGTGTCCATATTGCAACACCAGTCTTCGATGGTGCTCATATCGATGATATTGAAGAAATTATGGCTGAAGCCGGAATGGATCCTGATGGTAAAACAGTTCTATATGATGGACGCACTGGTGAGCCATTTGATAATCGTATCTCTGTTGGTGTAATGTACATGATTAAACTACACCACATGGTAGATGATAAACTACACGCTAGAAGTACAGGACCTTACTCCTTAGTAACACAACAACCACTTGGAGGTAAAGCTCAGTTTGGTGGCCAAAGATTTGGAGAAATGGAAGTTTGGGCTCTATATGCTTATGGTGCTGCCTATACTCTTCAAGAGATGATGACTGTTAAATCAGATGATGTCGTTGGACGTGTTAAAGTCTATGAAGCGATAGTCAAAGGAGAAGAAGTTAATAGAGCAGGAGTTCCAGAATCATTTAGAGTATTAATGAAAGAGTTCCAAGCTTTAGGACTTGATATCTCAATTATTAATGAAGAAGGAGAAAGCCTTGGCTTAAAACAAATAGAAGAAAGTGATGATGAGGTAGAAGAACCTTTAAATGAAGAAGTAAACATCACTAAAATAAATACAGAAGAGACTAAAGAAGAAAATCCTGAAACAGAAGAAACAGATGATGATTCTTTAGAAGATGGAGAACTTGAAGAACATCCTGATGAAGAATTAATAAATGTAGAAGACGAATTAAGTAAAGGAGATGAGGAATAATGATAGAAGTAAATAAATTTGATGCTATTAGAATTGGTATCGCTTCTCCTGAAAAAATTCGTGAATGGAGTTATGGTGAAGTAAAAAAACCAGAAACAATTAACTATCGTACTCTTCGTCCAGAACGTGATGGCTTATTCTGTGAAAAAATCTTTGGACCAACTAAAGATTATGAATGTGCCTGTGGAAAATATAAAAGAGTTCGTTATAAAAATATAGTTTGTGACCGTTGTGGTGTTGAAGTAACAAAATCTAAAGTAAGACGTGAGAGAATGGGACATATTGAACTTGCTAGTCCTGTCTCTCATATCTGGTTCTTTAAAGGAGTACCTTCAAGAATGGGACTTGTTCTTGATATGAGTCCAAGAGACCTTGAAGAAGTATTATACTTTGTTAGTTATGTAGTAATTGATAAAGGAAATGCTCCTCTAGAGAATAAACAAACTCTATCTGAAAAAGAATATCGTGCCTATTATGAAAAATATGGTAACGGTTTCAAGGTAGGCATGGGTGCTGAAGCGATTAAAGAGCTACTTAAGAAAGTAGACTTAAAGCATGATATTGATGTAATTAATAAAGAACTAGAAACTGCTCAAGGACAAAAGAGAACTAGACTATTAAAAAGACTTGATGTCCTAGATGCATTCTATCGTTCAAATCAAAAACCAGAATGGATGATTTTAGACTGTATTCCTGTAATACCTCCAGAACTTCGTCCAATGATTCAACTAGATGGTGGACGTTTTGCAACAAGTGATTTAAATGATTTATATCGTCGTGTTATTAACCGTAATAATCGTTTAAAGAAACTAATAGATTTAGGTGCTCCTGGTATCATTATTCAAAATGAAAAACGTATGTTACAAGAAGCAGTTGATGCCCTATTTGATAATGGACGTCGTGGTAGAAGTGTAACAGGTGCTGGAAATCGTGCTTTGAAATCACTTTCAAGCATGTTAAAAGGTAAACAAGGACGTTTCCGTCAAAACCTATTAGGTAAACGTGTTGACTATTCTGGTCGTTCAGTTATCGTTGTTGGACCATCACTTAAGATGTATCAATGTGGTATTCCAAAAGAAATGGCTCTAGAATTATTTAAACCACATGTTATTCATGGACTAGTAGAAAGAGATATTGCCCATAATATCAAAGCTGCTAAACGTCTTATTGAAAATAGAGACCCAGTAGTTTGGGATTTTGTTGAAGATGTAATTAAAGAACATCCTGTCCTATTAAACCGTGCCCCAACACTACATAGATTAGGTATCCAAGCATTTGAACCAATTCTTGTTGGTGGTAAAGCAATAAGACTACATCCATTAGTTTGTCCTGCCTTCAATGCTGACTTCGATGGTGACCAAATGGCTGTCCATGTACCACTATCAGAAGAAGCCCAAGCCGAAGCCAGAATGCTAATGTTAGGTTCAGGAAACATCTTGAAACCATCTGATGGTAAACCAATCGTTACTCCAGCGCAAGACATGGTTTTAGGTAACTACTATATAACTATGGAAAAAGCAGGAGAAGATGGTGAAGGAAGAGTATTCAAAAATGCTAACGAAGCCCTAATGGCTTATGAAAGACGTGAAATAACTCTTCATACAAGAATTGCCGTTCCTGTAGATTCATTTAAATACAAGTTATTTACTTCATCTCAAAAAGGTAAATACTTAATTACAACAGTTGGTAAAATTAAATTCAATGAAATCTTACCAGATTCATTCCCATATATTAATGAACCAACAGATGATAATATTCAAAATATTACTCCTAATAAGTATTTCTTACCTAAAGGTGCTAATATCAAAGAAGAGATTAGTAAAATGCCTCTAGTTAAGCCTTTCGCTAAAGGAACCCTAGAAAAAGTAATAGACCAAGTATTTAAACGTTATAAAACAACAGAAACATCAGAAATGCTTGATAAGATGAAAGACTTAGGTTTCTATTACTCAACAATCGCAGGTATTACAATCTCAATGAGTGATGTTGCAACAAGTGAACATAAACAAGAATATATCGATGAAGGACAAGCTTTAGTTAATAAAATCAATAAACAATATACTCGTGGTTTAATTACAGAAGAAGAACGTCATGAGAAAGTTATTGAAACTTGGTATGGAGTTAAAGATAAAGTTCAAGCTGAACTTGAAGAAATCTCTGAAAAACAAGTAGATAACCCAATCTTCATCATGATGCACTCAAAAGCACGTGGTAGTATTTCTCAGTTTACCCAAGTTGCAGGTATGCGTGGACTAATGCAAAAACCAAATGGAGACCCAATTGAAATACCAGTAACTTCAAACTTTAAAGAAGGACTATCCGTATCAGAATTCTTCTTATCAACACACTCAGCTAGAAAAGGTAGTGCCGATACAGCTTTAAAAACAGCAGATTCTGGTTACTTAACACGTCGTTTAGTTGATGTATCTCAAGATATCATCGTTAAAGAAGAAGATTGTGGTACAGAACAAGGACTAGTTGTTCGTGACTTTGTTAATGAAAAAACAGGTGCTGTTATTGAAAGCTTATATGACCGTATCGTAGGACGTTTTGCTAGTAAGAAAGTAATTAATCCTGAAACTAAAGAAGTAATTGTTGATAAAGATGAATATATTACTGAATCTATCGCTGATAAGATAGTATCAGCAGGAATAAAAGAAGTTGAAATTCGGTCAATTCTAACATGTAATACTGAAAAAGGTGTTTGTCGTAAATGTTATGGTAAAAACCTTGCTACAGGAAGCATTGTTGAAATTGGTGAAGCAGTTGGAGTTATGGCTGCTCAATCAATCGGTGAACCTGGTACTCAGTTAACAATGCGTACCTTCCATACAGGAGGAGTTGCCGGTGGTGAAGATATTACTCAAGGTCTTCCACGTGTTCAAGAGTTATTCGAAGCACGTAACCCTAAAGGTAAAGCAACTATCGCTGAAATTGATGGTAAAGTTACAAAAATTGCTGAAGATCACGGTAAATATAAAATCAGTATTACAAACAAAGTTGAAACTAAAGAACATACAACTAACTATGGTGCTAAACTTTGTGTAGAAAAAGGTGATACAGTATCTTGTGGAGATAAATTAACAGAAGGAGCTATCTCACCAAAAGAATTACTAGATGTAACAGATCCAATTACAACTCAAGAATACATCTTAAAAGAAGTACAAAATACTTATCGTTCTCAAGGTGTTGATATCGCCGATAAACATATTGAAATTATCGCTCGTCGTATGATATCTAAGATTAGAATCGTTGAAGGTGGAGATACTAAGTTCTTACCTGGTTCTCTTGTTAACTTTAGAGAATTTACTGAAGGTAATAAAGAAGTAATAATCAGTGGTAAACGTCCTGCTACAGGTCGTCCAGTATTACTTGGTATTACTAAAGCTTCACTTGAAACAGATTCATTCTTATCAGCAGCATCATTCCAAGAGACAACAAGAATCTTAACAGATGCCGCAATTCATGGTAAAGCAGACCATCTTGAAGGATTAAAAGAAAACGTTCTAATAGGTAAATTAATACCTGCTGGAACTGGTCTTAAAAAATACCGTGATGTAGAGTATAGCTTAGAAGATGAGTTCGCTGATGAAGAACCATTAGAAAAACTTGAAGACGAATTTATGGAATAGTGTCAAATTTTATAAACACTATTCCTTTTTTTTGTTACATTTGTTACAATAATAAAAGAAGGGATTGGTTAAAATGCGTATAGGTGTTGATTTAGATGGCGTATTAAATGATGTAGCAGAGTGGCATTTTGCCTGTGGCTCTAAGTTTTGTTTAGAACAAAATATCAATAGAGGATTTAATCCTAAAGGTTATTATATGGAAGAACAGTTTCACTTAACAAGTGAAGAAAACATAGAGTTTTGGAGACAATACATCTTTGATTTATTAATCGCTATTCCTGTAAGACCCTATGCCAGTGAAGTTATTCATAAACTACGAAAAGATGGACATAAAATCATAATATTATCAGCACGAGATAATCAGTACTTAACTCATCAATATAGTGGCATGATAGATTACTATGTTAAAGCTTGGCTTGATAAATATAATATTGAATATGATGAGATAGTAATTAATACAAGTAATAAAAGAGAAAAATGTTTAAGCATTGGCCTTGATTTAATGATAGAAGATAAAGCTAGTAATGTTGATGATATCTCTAAAATTATTCCTGTTATGGTATTTGATGCTCCATATAATCAGGGCTGTACAGGTAAAAACGTTATTAGAGTATATTCTTGGTATCAAATATATCAAGAAATCATCAATAAATTCGCTGCTGTGGAAATAATTTAATAAGAGGTGATAAAATGGGTAAAATAAATAATAGAGGCTTTGGTATGAGTACAATGCTAATATTTATAGGAATATTTGTCGTTGTCCTTATCGCTGTTATGGTTTTGGCCTATAATAATGGAGTTGAAAAAGACTCGCCTGTAAAAGCTGTGGAAAAAGAAGATGGTATGTTTATATCACCATCTGAAGAAGAGGAGGAAGAATAATGAAAAAAGTTGCAATTAATGGGTTCGGAAGAATAGGAAGATTAGCATTTAGATTATTAGATAATGATCCAGAAATGGAAGTAGTGGCTATTAATGATTTAACAGATGCAGAACAACTTGCTTATTTACTTAAATATGATACATCACATAGAAGATATAGAGCTGATGAAATATCTTTTGAAGGAGATAATATCGTAGTAGGAGATAAGAAGATTAAAGTCTATGCTGAAACAGACCCTAATCTCTTACCATGGAAAGATTTAGATATTGATATCGTTTTAGAATGTACTGGTAAGTTTACAAGTGAAGAGAAAGCTATGGCTCATATCAATGCTGGTGCTAAAAAAGTTATTATATCTGCACCTGCTAAAGGAGATGTTAAAACTATCGTCTATAATGTTAACCATGATATATTAGATGGAAGTGAGAAGATTATCTCTGCTGCTAGTTGTACTACTAACTGTCTAGCACCTGTTCTAAAAGTATTAGATGATAACTTTGGTATTAAACAAGGATATATGACAACAGTTCATGCTTATACAAATGACCAAGCTACATTAGATGTTGCTCATAAAAAAGGAATAAAAGCACGTCGTGGTAGAGCAAGTGCTGCTAATATCGTTCCAGCATCAACTGGTGCAGCTTCTGCTATCGGAAAAGTATTACCTAACCTTGAAGGAAAGATGGAAGGAGCAGCCATGAGAGTTCCTGTAACTACAGGTTCAGTTGTTGATTTAGTATTAAAACTTAATAAAAATACTACAGTTGAAGAAATCAATGAAACTCTTAAAAACAATACTAATGAAACTCTAGGATATACAACTGACCCAATCGTATCAAGTGATACAATAGGAATGCACTATGGTAGTTTAGTTGATAGTCTATTAACATCAATTAGTGAAGTAGATGGAGAACAACTAGTTAAAGTAGTAGCATGGTATGATAATGAAATGAGTTATACTGCACAGTATGTAAGAGTAGCAAAATACGTTGCCAATCTATAAGAGCTTGAAGCTCTTTTTCTTTTGACATTACAATACTGTTATAAATGTAAGAAGCATTGAAAAAATATAAGAAAAAGACTACAATATTATTAGGAGGATTATATATATGAAAAAAACTGTTAAAGATTTAAATATTGATAATAAAAAAGTAATAATTAGATGTGATTTTAATGTACCTATTAAAGAAGGAGTTATTAAAGATGACACAAGAATAGTAAAGAGTTTACCTACTATTAAATATTGCCTAGAACATAATGCTAAAATAATCTTAATGTCTCACTTAGGACGTGTAAAAACAGAAGAAGATAAAACTAAGAATGACCTTAGTGTTGTTGCAACAAGACTTAGTGAACTATTAGATAAAAATGTAACTTTTGTAAATTCTACAAGAGGAGAAGAGTTAGAACAAGCAACTTCTAATATGAAAGATGGAGATATCGTTCTAATGCAAAATACTCGTTATGAAGATTTAGATGGTAAAAAAGAAAGCGGTTGTGATATGGAACTTGCAAAATACTGGGCAAGTTTAGGAGATATCTTTATTAACGATGCCTTTGGTACTCTACATCGTGCTCATGCTTCAAATGTAGGTATAAGTACTTACTTACCTAGTTGTGTAGGATTACTTGTCGAAAAAGAATTAAATGCTTTATCTTATCTTTTTAATCCTGATAGACCATTTATGATAATATTAGGAGGTGCTAAAGTAAGTGATAAGATAGGACTAATTGAAAACTTACTTCCTAAATGTGATAAGATTCTAATTGGAGGAGGTATGGCTTTTACTTTCTTAAAAGCAGAAGGTTATAATATTGGTAATTCACTTTTAGATGAAGAGTCCCTTGACTTCTGTAAAAAAATATTAAAAGAAAATGAAGATAAAATAATATTACCAGTAGATGTAGTTTGTAATGATAAATATGAAGATACTGAAGGAACTGTTAAAGATATAACAGAACTAACTGATAGTGAAATGGGCTTAGATATTGGTCCTAATACTGTTAATATCTTTAAAAATAACTTAAGTAATGCTAAAACAGTTATGTGGAATGGACCACTAGGTGTATATGAATTTAAAAACTATGTCAAAGGAACAAATGATGTATTAACATATCTAACAGAAATTAATGCTAAAACAGTACTTGGTGGAGGAGATATAGTCGCAGCCGCTTCATCTTGTAACGTAAAAGATAAACTATATCATATCTCAACAGGTGGAGGTGCTACCTTAGAATATTTAGAAGGAAAAGAATTGCCAGGGCTAAAAAATATTCCTGAAAAATAAACTATTACTAAAGGAGGGAGATTTATGACTGGAATGCATATAGGTCTATTTACAGATGCTTATGTACCTTCTGTTAATGGAGTAGTAACTAGTGTTGAAACACTAAAAAAAGCTCTTGAACAGAAAGGACATACAGTCTACATAGTTACAGTAGGACAGGATAGTAAGACCTATGACTATAATGAAAAAGAAAGAATACTAAAAATTCCCGGTATTCCTTTAGGAATTTATGATTATAGAATGTCTAGTATTTATCCTTTAAAAGTAATTAATCTAATTAAATCTTGGAACTTAAATTTAATTCATTCTCACACTGAACTTAGTATGGGAATATTTGCAAGACTATTCGCTAAACAATATAATATACCGTTAGTACACACTTATCATACAATGTATAAAGATTATACTTGGTATGTTTCAAGAAATATTAAATTCTTTGATATGGGATGTAAAAAAGCCATAGAGTACATAAGTAAGTTCTATTGTGATAATACAGCAGATGCTTTTATCGTTCCAACTGTAAAGACATACCACTTGTTTAGAGATGAATATCATTATGACAAAGATATATATATAGTACCTACAGGATTAGATGCTTCAAGGTTTTATAAAGAAAATAGTGACAAACTAAAAGTAACTCGCTTAAGACGTTATTTAGGATATAAAAGAAAAGACTTTGTCATGTTATTTGTAGGAAGACTTGCTCAAGAGAAAAATGTTACTTTTCTTTTTGATATTATAGAAAAGACTAAAAATAAGAATGTCAAACTATTAGTAGTAGGCTATGGTCCAGATGAAGAGAATTATAAAAAAGAAGTTAAAGAAAGAGGCCTTGAAGATAGAATAAAGTTTACAGGTAAAGTTGCTTGGATTGATATGCCAAACTATTATCATGTCTCTAATGCTTTTATAACAGCATCTACTACAGAAACACAGGGGTTAACAGTAATAGAAGCCTTAGCAGCATCCTTACCAGTAATCTGTATTGATGATGATGCCTTTAAGAGTGCAGTTGTAGATAACTTTAATGGCCGTATCTTTAAAGATGAAAAAGAATGCTTAGAAATAGTAGAAGAGTTATCTACTAATAAATTAGAACTTGATAATTTAACAGATAAAGCCGAAGGATCTGTTAAGAAATATTCTTTATCAAGCTTTGCTGACTCTGTCTTAGAAGTTTATAAAGTAGCGATAACAAAGCATAATAAGAAACAGGCTTTATCCACAAGAATTGTGGAAAAAATAAAAAATAAATGGAAGGATGGAAAGAAAAATGATAGTAGCCTTAAATCACAAGAGTAATTTTACGAAAGATGAGATACTAAAGTACTTAGAAGATTATAAAAACTTAAATACCTATAATCATGAAATGATTTTAATACCAAGTGTCTGTTACTTACCATTAATACCAGATAACATAACATATGCTTCAGAAGATGTAAGTAGTAAAACAATGGGGGCATATACAGGAGAAGTTACTGCAAAAGCCATTAAATCATTGGGTGCTACATACACTTTAATTAATCATAGTGAAAGAACAACTAAGATGAATGAAGATCTTGAGATAAGTAAGCAAAAGTTAGAACAAGCTTTTTCTAATGACTTAATACCCATTATCTGTATAGGAGATACTCTAGAAGAACATGAAAAAGGTACTTATGTTGATAAAATAAAAAAAGACATGGATTATCTATTAAGTGATATAGATAAATCTAAAGACTTTATCATTGCCTATGAACCTATATTTGCAATAGGTACAGGTATTGTTCCCACAAATCTAGATATTGAAAAAGTAACTACTATGTTAAAAGAAACATATCATAAGAAAGTGTTATACGGTGGTAGTGCTAATGAAAATAATATTGAAGAATTAAAACAAGTTAAAGATATAGATGGCTTTCTATTAGGAGGAATATCTTTAAAACTTTCTTCTTTACAAGAGTTTCTTGATAAGTTACAATAGTAAGCTAAGGAAGTGATATTATGCCAAATTTAGAAGAATTAATAAAGATAAGGGAAGAAGCAATAAAAGAGGTAAGTGAAGAAATAGAAAAAGTTGAAGAATTTCTAAAAAAGGGAGCTACTGAATTATATGTAGAAGTAATTACACCTGATATAGAAAATAGTGCTAACAATCATTTATTTACAGATATAGGAATAACAATTGACTATGGAAAGAATATTCCCGGTTATGAATTTAATAAAAAACTTTTTAATCAACTAGAATCCCTAAACTTAAATAGAATAAAGATAGATAATTATCTGCAATTTTTAAAAAATAGTAGAGACCTTATTTTATGCTTCTTGCAAGAAGAAGATAAGTATATTTTCTATCGCAAATCTTATCTACAAGAAATTGTAGATAAGGATGGATATAAGTTTGAAGATTTAAGCGAAGATAAATGTTTTACTATTTCTGCACCATTACCAACTTTAGAAAGAGATGAATATGGCAAAGTTTTAATTAGAAAAAATTAAAACTTTTTTCTTTTTCGACAAAATCTCTCTTTTTTTACTCTATCAAATTT
>CAMMKE010000033.1 GCA_946497375.1 uncultured Mycoplasmatota bacterium | reverse complement strand
GCCATTTTGCACTTGGTGTTGGAACAAAGAGATTAGCTAGTCCTATCATAATAATTGCAAATATTATTAAAGGTAGACCACTAAAACCAATATTACCTACAGCAGTAGCACACCAAGAGGCAATAACTGTTCCGATATTTGTTTCTCTAAATACGGAAGTAAACTGTGATACAACAAAGATTAACATTAATATTTCTCCCATAGGAGCGAATGTTTCTTTACAACCATTAATGATATCTTTATCGTTCTTAATACTTTTAGCACCTATTCCATAGGCAATACCAACTAAAGTTAAAAGTAAAGCCATCATATAAGTAAAGCCATCTTGAAAGTATGAATTTGTACCAAATAATTGACCAAGATAAGTATCTTCTTCCATATCAAGCAACATTCCTGAATATGGTAAATTTGGTATTATAGAATAGATAAATAAAATTATTACTATTATTCCTGTTATGATAGCTGCTTTAAGTCCTCTTTTTTCACGTCTATCTTTCTCTATTTTTTGTTGTTCTAATTCTTTAGCATCTACTTCATCAACTATTACTAACTCTTCTGTCTTTGATAGTTCTTCTTTTTCTTTATATTTGCCAAGTCGTGGAGCGATTATCTTTTCTATCATAATAGTTCCTACTATTGATAAGATAAGAGAAAAAGCAATTATTATAAATAGATTTGAGGTTAGACTGACATGAGCGGAAGCATCTATAAGCCTTGCTGCTGTTGTGGTATCTGGTATTAGATTTACTTCCATACTTCCTACAAAAATAGATACTCCATAACCAAAACTAACACCTGCAAAGGCTGCTATTATTCCTAGATATGGATTTCTATTGTTAAGTAAAAATAACATAGCAGATATTGGTATTAAGATAACATAACCTACATCATTTATTAAAGATGAGATAGTTGCTATAAAAATAATAATAAATGTTAATATTTTCTTATCTATCTTAATTAATACTCTTTTACATAGGGTATCTAAGAATCCTGTAGATTTTGCAATACTAAGACCAAATAGTGTTAATAATAACATACCTAGAGGTGCAAAAGATAAGAAATTAGTCATAGCATTACTAAATATATATTTCATACCATCAAAGTTAAATAAGTTTTCTACTGTTACTAAGGTACTTTCTAACTCATTGGTAGTTGGACTTATTGTATTATAAGTCGCTTGCATTTGAAAAGCTGAAAGAATAGCACTTAGTATTAAGACAAAAAATGTTAAAAGTAGATAAATTGTAATAGGATGGAGATAGAATTTTTTTAATTTTAACTTTCTTCTATTATGATGCATCTTGACTCTCCTTTTCTATTATTTTCTTTATCTTTTTATTTAACTCTATTCTTGGTATAAATACTAATCTACCACAATTTCTACATTTTAGTTTTATATCAGCACCTAGTTTTACTACTTCCCAGTCATTAGCACCACAAGGATGACCTTTTTTTAATATTAATCTATCTCCTAATTTGTATGTTTTACTTTCCATTACGAACCTCCATGTGTGTTTGTGGCATTTTAATATTAGCTTTAGTTAAAGCTGCTTGTAAATCTCTTCGCATATTTCTTTGAATGTCAAATTCTTTTCCTGATTTTGTCTTAACTACTACTTTATATGTTACAGAGTTTTGATCAACCATCTCAACTCCCCATAGTTCAGTTTTTCCTTTAAGAAAATCATATGTTTTATCAATATTTTCCACAGTTTTTCTAATGATATTTTCTACTTTATCTAAATCATTATCAGAATCTACTGCAATAGTAACCTCTGCTAAAGCTGGATTTAAACTATAGTTAGTAACCTCTGTTATCATATGATTTGATATTATTTGTACAGCACCTTTATAATCTTTTATTCTTGTTGTTTTTAGGCCCATTTCTATAACGTCGCCACGAAATCCGTTAATCATAACATTATCTCCTATTTCAAATTGATCTTCCATAACTATAGAAATACCAGCGATAAAGTCTTTGGCTAGGTCTTGAAACGCTAAAGTAAGTACTGCTGCTACTATTCCTAATCCTGCTAAAATACTACTAACATCAATACCAAAACTATTTAGTATTATTAGAATAGTTAGGAATATTACAATATATTTTAGACAGTTATTTAGAATACTTAATGTGGTATTAACACGTTTTTTATTCTTATTATTTAAATTTTTATAATGTAAGGCTTTGTTAAGAAAATATGTTAATATTTTATAAAAGATATAAGCAAGAGCTATATATATAATAGGCCTTACTATATATATAAATAACTCTGAATCAAAAAATTCTTTCAAGGGGATTACCTCCTTTATTTATCTAAATGCATAATTTCTAGTATTCTTGTTAAGTCATTAGCATTTGTAAAGCTTATTTCTAGTTTATTATTTCTTATTTTTACTTTTGTACCTAATTTTTCACATAAATCACTTTCTAAGTAAGAGTACTCATTATCTTTAGATTTTGATTTATGAGGAGTTATTTCTTTTTTACGATGATATTCTTCTTTAGAATTAGTTAACTCTTCTAATCTTCTAACACTTAGATTTTCATTTATTGTCTTTTCTGCTAGACTTATCGCTTGTTCTTTATCTTCTAACTTGCTTAGGACTCTAGCATGTCCCATACTTAATTCACCTTTTACTACTTCATCTTTTATTTCATTAGGCAAAGTTAAAAGTCCTAGCATATTAGTAATATGACTTCTTGATTTTCCTACTTTATTAGCAAGTTCTTCTTGTGTTAGATTAAGTCTAGTCTTTAAGGCATTATAGGCTTCTGCTTCTTCCATAGCACTTAAGTTTTCTCTTTGTAAGTTTTCAAGAAGAGCGATTTCCATCATTTCTTCATCAGTAAAGTCTTTAATAATGGCTGGTATGGTTGTTAAGCCTGCTAGTCTTGAAGCTTTAACACGACGTTCTCCTGCAATTATTTCATAGCCTTTAATACTTTTTTTAGCAATTATAGGTTGAAATACTCCATGCTCTTTGATAGATGAAGCTAATTCATTTAGACTTTCTTCATCAAAGTTTTTACGAGGTTGATAAGGGTTACTTCTTAATTCATCTAGATTTAGAATTACTATTTGGTCTTTTGGAGTGTTATTTATTATCTTTTCTTCTACATCGGCAATATTTAATTGTTCACTATTAAATAATTCTTCAAGACCTTTTCCTAAAGCACGCCTTTTATTTTCCATTTCTATCAATCACTTCCTTTGCTAAGTTTAGATAAGCTTCTGAGCCTTTACTCTTAGGGTCATATACTATTATAGGTTCTCCATGGGATGGAGCTTCTGTTAATCTGATTAGTCTTGGTATAATAGTATTATATACCTTTTCTTTGAAAAATTTTCTAATATCATCTACTACTTCAAAACCTAAGTTAGTTCTTGAATCTAACATCGTTAGTAAGACTCCTTCTATATCTAGATTAGGATTTAATTGTTTTTGAGCAAGTCTTATTGTATTTAATAATTGCATTATTCCTTCTAGAGCAAAGAACTCACATTGAACTGGAATAATAACAGAGTCACTTGCTGTTAGGGCATTTGTTGTGATTAATCCTAATGATGGAGGACAATCTATTATTATAAAATCAAAATTTTCATCTTCTAGCTCTTTTAGATGATATTTTAATTGGGCTCCTTTTGCAAAACCAGGTTCACTCTGACTTTTTTCAAGTAGTTCAATATCAAGACCTGCTAAATTTATTGTTGCAGGTAGTACATATAGTTTTTTATATTTAGTTTTAATCATGGCATCTTTGGTACTGCATTTATTTGTTAGAACATCATATACACTTACATCTATATCCCCCTTATTTATTCCTACTCCTGTTGTAGTATTACCTTGAGGGTCTAAGTCTATTAATAATACTTTTTTACCAAGGAATGCTAATGAGGCAGAAAGGTTAATACTTGTTGTTGTCTTTCCTACTCCACCTTTTTGATTAACTAAAGAAATTACCTTTGCCATTTTATCACTCTCTTCTTCTATTTGTCTTTTTTATTGTATCAAAAATATGTTATTATGGAAAGAATTTTATCTAAAAAAGTAGATTTAACTCTACTTTTAGCTGTTATTATTTTCTTTAGATATTTTAATAGTTATCTGATAGTTATTAATAAGGTCCGTTTCTTCACTATCTACTTTAAAGCCTGACTCTTCTATTTTCTTTAAGGCATCTCGTACTAAGTTAATACATTCATTAAGGCTGTATTTAGGAGGAGCAGGTTGCATTTCTTCCCTTTGTTTTATATTATCTCCAAAAATTGGATTATGAGCGAAAGGATTATTAAATGTATCAAGTGATGGTATAGAATTATTTTCATTTTTATTATTATTATTAACACCTGCTAATAAATTATCCATAGAGGTGCTGGTTGAATCTTTTAATTCTTTTGTTTCTCCACCTAAATTAAATGGATCTGGTGATGTGAATGGAGGGGTTGAAGCTGACTGTTGACTTGTATTTTGGGTTTTTTCTTCTTTCTTAGAGTCTTCACCAAAAGGAGAAAAAAATTTAAAATTACTATTTTCCTGTGTTTCTTCTTTGGGAGTTACTTTTAAAAACTCATCTACATCTGTTACTGGTTTTTCTACATTTATATCTTTAGCATTATCTTTTATGGCATTTATATCAATAGATTTTGTAGCAGTACTTTCTAGATTTTCATTAACACTTGGGACATCATAATCTATAAACTTAGGTGGCGTTGAATAATCTATTCCTACACTATTATTAAAATCATTGTTAGCATTACTAGGAGTTGGTGAGGCTAGAGGGGTTTCTCTTTCTATTGATGCTGGATCCTGTACTTCTTTATTAGAGATATCATTAGACTGAGGTTGAATATTAACATTATTTAGTGGTTCAACGTTAGGCATAGATGTATTTACTGGAGGAGAATTTAATAAATCATCAATATCACTTTTTGTTATTTCTTCTTTAGAATTAATTTTTTCCTCTAATTCTCTTACAGTCATTTTCTTATCTATAACTTCTTTTAATAATTGTTTTTGAGTCTCAGGATCTTTGGCATTTAATAAGGCTCTAGCATGACGTTCTGATATTTGGTCTTTTAAAAGAGCATCTTGGACTTCATCTGTTAAAGATAAAAGACGTAGTTTATTGGCAACAGCACTTTGACTTTTACCCATAGTTTTAGCAAGTTCTTCTTGAGTCATTTGATCAAGTTCAAGAATTTTTTGATATGTTTTTGCTTCTTCGATTGGGTTTAAGTTCTTGCGTTGTAAGTTTTCAAGAAGAGCGACTTTGCTACTTTCTTTATCATCCAAATTACGAACAATAGCTGGTATAGTTGTAAGTCCTGCCATAGCTGAGGCTTTATAACGACGTTCTCCTGCTATTATTTCGTACTTATTGCCAATGTTACGAACAATAATTGGTTGAATTACACCATGTTCTTTGATAGATACTGCTAACTCTTTTAAAGCTTTTTCATCAAATACTTGTCTTGGTTGAAATCTATTTGGAATTATATCATCTAAATGTAAATATACTACTTCGTTTTCTTTATTATCCATATACATCCCCTCTTTATTCTATTCTTTTATTTTTCTACTAATCTCATTATATCATTAATTGTACTAGTTTGCTAGGCTTTATTTTTAATTTCTAAAATTGTTCTTACATCTTCCTTATTTGGTAAAGTAAATATCTCTTTATTATTAATATACCAGTTATGCTTTTTCAGAATATCTTTAGATAGTTCTAACTCTTCAGTAACATTTCCTTTCATGGCAAGAAAACTACCATTTTTATTTACTAAAGGCATTGTCCATAATAGTAGTTTAGGTAAGTTTGCTACAGCTCTTGCTGTTACTATATCAAATTTTTTTCCTTCTTTTATTAATTCTTCAGCACGATTATGATAAGCTTTTATACCTGTTAGATGTAATTTATCTATTAAGTTATTAAGATAATTTACTCTTTTTAAAAGAGAATCTACTAAAGTTATTTCTAAGTTAGGATAGAATATTTTTAAGACGAGACCTGGGAAGCCGGCTCCTGTTCCAATATCACATAGAGTTTTAGCTTTTGATAGGTCATATACTTTGGCTAGAGTTAGACTATCATAGAAATGTTTTAAATAGACATCACTTTCTTCTGTTATTCTTGTTAAGTTCATAGTTTTATTTGTTTCTATTAAAGTATTATAAATAATATCTAACTTCTCTAATTCATCTGATGTTACTTCTAATCCTAGTTTTTCTACTTCTTTTATAAACTCTTCCTTAGTCATTTAGATTCCCCTTTTCTTTAAATAAACAGAGATAATAGCGATATCTGATGGATTAACACCACTAATTCTACTTGCTTGTCCCAAAGTTACTGGTCTAATCTTTTCTAGCTTTTCTTTCGCTTCACTAGCAATATTAGGAATATCTTGATAGTTAATATCTTCTGGTAAAATTTTATCTTCTAACTCTAACATCTTATTAGCTTCTTCTAAAGACTTTTTAATATAGCCTTCATATTTTATATTAATCTCTACTTCTTTTAGAACTTCTTTAGAGTAATTTAACTCTTTAAAATTAGTTAAGTCTTCTATAGAAAGTTCTGGTCTTTTTAATAAATCATATAAAGTAATACTGTCTTTTAAAGGAGATGTATTTAACTTTATTAAGATATCGTTTATTTCTTTTTTAGGAGTAATTTTAGTTTCTTTTAAAATATTTGTTAACTCTTCAATATCTTGCTTTTTCTTTAGAAAGTTATTATAAATATCATCATTTATTAATCCTATTTCATGGCCATATTCTCTAAGTCTTAAATCAGCATTATCATCTCTTAATAAAAGACGATATTCAGCACGTGATGTTAAAAGGCGATATGGGTCTTTTACTCCTTTTGTTACTAAGTCATCAATTAGGACTCCGATATATGACTCATTACGTTTTAAGATTAAAGGCTTTTTATTTTCTAGCTTTAGGGAAGCATTAATACCTGCGATTAGACCTTGTCCTGCGGCTTCTTCATAACCACTTGTACCATTTATTTGGCCGGCTGTATAAAGATTTTCAATTATCTTGGTTTCAAGAGTTGGTTTTATTTGTCTTGAGTCAATAGCATCATACTCTATGGCATAGGCATATTTTAATATCTTAGCATTTTCTAAACCAGATAAACTATGGACCATTTGCTCTTGAACATAGTGAGGCATACTTGTAGAAAATCCTTGAAGGTACAAATCATCATAATAAATACTTTCAGGCTCTAAGAAGAGTTGATGACGTTCTTTATCACTAAATCTTACTACTTTGTCTTCAATAGATGGGCAATATCTTGGTCCTACTCCTTCGACATAACCACCATACATACTAGATTCGTTTAGATGTTCTTTAATTATTTTATGAGTTAAATCGTTAGTGTAGATTAAATAACAAGGTAGCCTGTACTTATAGGCAAGAGCGGTAGTGTTATCATATGAAAAAGTTATGTCTTCACTACTACCAAGTTCTTCTTGCATTTTAGAAAAATCAACACTTGCTTTTTCAATACGAGGAGGGGTTCCTGTTTTTAGTCTTAAAATATTAAAGCCTAACCTCTTTAAGAAAGGACTTAAATAATTACTAGCTTTTTCACCATGAGGACCGCCTCTAGTTTTCTTATCCCCTACTAATATTGTTCCTTTTAGATATGTTCCTGTTGTTAAAATAACGGCTTTACTTTTTATTTCTTCGCCACTTTCTAATACTACTCCACTAGCTTTATTATCTTTTATAATAAGTTCTTTTACTAATCCTTCTTTAATATCTAAGTTATCTTGATTATTTAGAGTCTTTAACATTTCTTCTTTATAGATAACTTTATCTGCTTGAGCACGTAAAGCGCGAACGGCAGGACCTTTTTTGGTATTTAACATTTTCATTTGTAAAGAACTCTTATCAGTATTTTTAGCCATTTCGCCACCTAAAGCATCTATTTCTCTTACAACTATTCCTTTAGCAGGTCCTCCAATTGAGGGATTACAGGGCATATCGGCAATATTATCAATGTTTCCTGTTACTAAAAGAGTCTTGTGCTTAAGTCTTGCACATGATAAAGAGGCTTCTATACCAGCATGGCCTCCTCCTACAACAATTACTTCATAATTCATCTAACATCACTACCTTTATTTTAATTCTAGTACTTTTTCTTTTTCTCTTTCTTTAAACATTTTTCTCATTTCTATTTCAGAATATTTTAAAGCAAGGATTTGTCCTAAACTATATTTTAATGCTACTCTTCGATTTGGAATAGGCAAACCTTCTTCTCTATATTTTTCTATCCACTCTCTTTGAAATAATATTGAATCATGTTCAGTTACTTTCTTGCTTTTTGGTTCTAAATCTTCTTCTATATATCTTTCTTCTATTATTTCTCCAATACTTTTATCATCTTCTTTTTTAGATATTAAAACAAAACTATTACCATCTTCTATGGCTTTGTTTATCCATAATTGATTAAATAAAATTGAATTTTTTTTAGTAATTTTCTCACACATTTATATTATTCCTTTCTTATTTTCCTACACAGAAATTTGCAAACAATTCATCTAATAGTTCATCACTATAACTTTCTCCTGTAATAGAACCTAGTATATCAAATACTTCTTTTAAATCTATTTCTATTATATCAACAGGTTCATCGCTTTCTAAACTGTTTTTAGCATCGACTAGACTCTTTAAAGCTTGTTTAGCAAGGCTCAACTGTCTTTCATTAGCAAGATAAGTGTAATCATCTTCTTTTATCTCAGATAATTTAAACATACTCTTTATCTCTTCTTTTAATGGTTCTATTCCATCTAGTGTATTAGTATTAGTACTTACAATATGTTTAAAGTCTAACTTAGATTTATCTATTTTAATTGGCAAATCGTTTTTATTTAAAACTATGATTGGATTTTTATCTTTAACTTTATCTAAGATGAACTTATCATTATCAGTTAATTCTTCACTAGAGTTTAATACCACTATAATAAGGTTAGTTTTATCTATCAAAGATAAACTCTTCTCTACTCCTATTTTTTCGGCTAAGTTATCTGTATCTCTTATTCCTGCTGTATCAATTAGGGATAATTCTATACCATCAAAGATAATACTTCCTTCAACGATATCTCTTGTTGTTCCTTCAATATCAGTAACGATGGCCTTATCTTCTTTTAGAAATCTATTTAAAATGCTACTCTTACCTACATTAGGTCTTCCTATAATTATAGTTTTAATACCATTTTTGATAATCTGTCTTTCTTCTGACTTTGTTACTAAGTTCTTTAAATCCTTTTCAAGACTAGTTATTACTTCTTTTAACTCTTTCTTAGTAACCTCTTCTATATCATAGTACTCAGGATAATCGATATTAACTTCGATATTGGCTAGAACATGTTTTAATTTATCTCTAAAACTATTAATATATTTCTTTAGAGAACCTTCTAGAGATGATAAAGCTAGTTTTCTGCTATTATCAGTCTTACTTTCTATTAAGTCCATTACAGCTTCAGCTTCGGTTAAATCTATTCTACCATTAAGGAAGGCTCTTTTCGTAAACTCACCTGCTTCTGCCCTTCTTCCTCCGTTTTCTATTAACAAATCAAGAATTCTAAGGGTTGTAGATATTCCTCCATGACAATTTATTTCTACTATATCTTCTCTTGTAAAAGTTTTAGGAGACCTCATTACTGTTACTAATACTTCATCTATATCTTCTTTACCATCATGAATAAATCCATAATTTATAGTATGAGAGTCTACTTTTGTTAAATCTTTTCCTCTAAAGACTTTATTTACTAAGGAAATAGCATTATCCCCACTTACTCTTATAATAGAGATAGCCCCTACTCCTAGTTTCGTTGATATAGCAACTATGGTATCAGACATTTTTCATTACTCCTATTCTTTTTACTTTATCTTGTTCTTTAGATATACCTAAAGCTTTATAAACTTCTGTTCCAAAGAATGCTTCTTTTTCTCTTTCTGTTAAACTATCTTTTTCATTTAAATATTCTAATTTTATAGATGGTAGTTCTTTTACATTCTTTATATCATAATTATGAGGATTTTCATATACCTTATAACCTAATATATCATTTACTACCTTATCATCTTCGTATACTTTATAAGCTTGCAAAGAGTTTCTTACAGCATCTATATAATTATTTAACTCTTCTATAGTAAAGCTTGCTGGTAATCCTTCTTGTTCCTTTAAATTAATTAAGTGTTTTAGCGCTGTTACAGGAGAGTATAAAATCTTGTCTTCTCTTTCTTTATTATATATTATACCATTTACAGAAATTAATTTTTCAAGGTATTTTAATTTTTCTTGATAATATTCTATAGTTATTGGAGTTCCCTCATATTGTTTTACTTCAGCATAAGTATTTTTTAATTCTTCTGCTTTTTTTATTAATTCAATGGATTTTATTATATTAGAAGTTTTATCTATTTCTTGTTTTAGGGCAATATATTCCTGTACTGCTTCTAATGCTTCTAAACTGTTTACACCATTTTTTATAACATCTATTTCAGTAGTTAATTGTAACTTTAAAAATTCTAAATCATTAATTGTATCTGCAACTATTTCTTGCATATAACACCTTCCTTTCCTTTTTTCAGTCTTATTATTATATAGATATTTTGTGATACTGTAAAGGTCAAATAAGGAAAGTTTGATAAATTAGTCAAAACTTTACAAAAAAAGAACCTAGTCACGAGGTTTTATAACAACACAACGATTAGGTTCTTCTCCTACACTTTCAGTATAGACATATTTATTATTATTTAAAATATTGTGTACTAGTCTTCTTTGATATGAGTTCATGGAATCCATCTTTACTTCTACTTTTGTTTCTCTTACTTCTCTTGCTAACTTTTTGGCAAGGCGTTCAATTCTTCTTTCATTTTTTTCTTTATAGTCACTTACATCTATTAAGAATTTATAATTACTATTTATCTCTTTTGTTAGTATAGCATTTACTACAGTTGTTAAGGCTTTTAAATTTTTACCATCTTTTCCTATTAATAAGGCATCATTAGTAGAATATAGTCGATATGTTGGGGTATTGTTATTAACAGTTATTTCTATTTCAACATCAAAGCCCATATCTTTTAATAGAGTTTTAATTATTTTTTTTAGATAATCTTTTACTTCTCTTTTTTCTATTACTTCTATCTCTACTTTTTTAGATAGTAAAGTTTTCTTTTCTTCTTTAGTATTTATTATTAAGTTTTCTTCTAACTCTTGTAAATCTATTTTGGCTTTGTTAACAGCTTCTTCATATGTTTTTCCTGTATATTCATGTTTATTTACCATGTTTTTCCATCCCCCTCATTACAACAATATTTTGAACAATAGCGAATATATTACCTACTGACCAATATATTCCTAGAGCAGCTGGCATGAAAAATGCAGTTATGATAATAATTACACTCATCATGATAGGCATCATTTTCATTGATGGGTCACTTGCACTATTATTGGTTGTTTTAAACATTAAAATTGTTGAGGCACCTATTATAACGATAAGAACTATATACATATAGAAGGTACTACTACCAAAACCTACTAGTGGCGTTGTTCCTAACTGTATTCCTAGGAAGTTTTCTTCAAATATTGCAGGGACCCTATTTATCGCTTCTAAGAATGCTAATAATAGAGGAAGTTGTATAAATGAGATTAAACAACTCGTTAGAGGATTAAAGTTATACTTTTTATAAACCATCATCATTTCTTGATTTTGTTTTAACATAGAGTCTTGGTCTGTTTTACCTTCATACTTCTTTTGAATTCTAGCAAGTTCAGGAGAAGCTTTTTTCATCATTTCACTTTGTACTGCCATTTTTCTTGTGAATGGGAATAATATTAATCTTATTATAATAGTAATAATGATAATACTTAAAGCAAAACTACCAATATATTTACCTAATGTTACGATTAAAAATGCTAGTGGTTTAACAAATATTCCAGTCCATAGTCCATCATATTCTGTTGAACCTGGTGTAAATTCTGAACACTTTGGTAAATCTTTTAGTTTAACGCCATTTTTTTCATATAACTTTCTAGTTTGTTCATTTTCTGGTTGGCAAAGAATGTTTTCTGTTAAAGACTGCCCTGTTTCAGGATTTTTTACCGGTTCATTATCTTTATTTACTAAAGTTGTGGTACATCCTGTTACTAGAAATAGTAACATTATTATAATAATTATCTTTGATTTTATTTTTCTTTTTTTCATACAATGCTCCTTACTTAATTTTATCTAATAAATATTGTAAGCTGCTAGATAGTTCTTGATAAGATAGATTTAGACAGCTGTTTCTTATAATTATAATACAATTATAGTTTTTTTCATAGTTTTTGTTGTAGTTTCTGATAATTGCTCTAACCCTCCTTTTTAGGTTATTTCTAATATGAGCCTTTCCTACTTTCTTTGGAACGGTTATTCCATACTTAGTAGGATAATCTTTTTTTTCTTTATAAAAGATGACAAAGTTATAGTTCTTTATCTTTTTACCATTTTCTATTACTTCATCAAAGACTCTACTTTCTTTTACTATATACTTCTTGTTCATCTAATCACGTCCCTAAAGTTAAAAAAACACTGCAAAAACAGTGAATTTTATTTTACTAATTCTTTACGTCCCTTCTTACGACGAGCATTTAAAATATTACCAGCACTTGCTTTACGAGCGAAGAATCCATGTTTCTTTGCTCTTCTTCTTTTGTTTGGTTGATATGTTCTTTTCATTATAACACCTCCAGACTTGAAATCTACATTATTATAATAGGTTAAACTATGCTTTGTCAAGGAATTCTTTTAACCTTTTTATATATAAGAAAAAAATTATTAAAAAGGTAAAATTAAATAGAAAGTTCCCGAATTATTAAAGGAACTTTTTTAACGACTAAATTCCCAGTCCGAAATTTAATTTATTCCAATTTCCTTTTG
>CAMMKE010000032.1 GCA_946497375.1 uncultured Mycoplasmatota bacterium | reverse complement strand
TATAGTTTGTGCATTTATTTTACATTTTGGCTCATTTTCATTTTACATTTTGGCTGGTTTTTATTTTTTATATTTTAATTGTATTTTTCTTTCTAATTATTAAATCGTAATAAATAACCATCAGGGTCCTTTACTAAAAACTCTTTATCTAAATAAGTTTTACCATTAACATCATATTCATTTATCATTATATCTTTAAAGAAGATTATATTTTTATTAACTAAATCTTGATAATAGTTATCTATATCACTTACAGTCATGCTTATATTAATACCTCTACCAAAAGGATACTCTAACTTACCTGTATTCCAGTTATCATTAATTTCTTCTATCATTAATTGATTACCTTCTAGTTCTAGAAAGGCAAACTTATCTTCTTTTCTTTCATACATTATTTTAAATCCTAGATTAAGGTAAAACTCTTTACTTTTATCTATATTAGTTACACTTAATTCTGGTATTAATTTGTTAAATTTCATAATAATTTCCTTCCTTTGTTACAATTATATCATTTACTAGACTATAATAATAACTTATTTTCTTATTAAGAATAAACTATATTGGAAAGGAGAATTGCTATGTTTGGAGAATCTTGTAATAATAATGCTCATCCACGTTGTCGTTTCTGTTATGTTCAAGGACCTACTGGTCCAACTGGCCCTACTGGTCCTGCTGGAGGTCCTACTGGTTCTACTGGGCCTACAGGACCTACTGGGGCGACTGGAATGACAGGCCCTACTGGTCCAACAGGGCCAACCGGTTCTACGGGAGCGACAGGAATGACAGGTGCTACACCAAATCTTACTATAGGTACTGTTACAACAGGGGCACCAGGAAGTACTGCTACTGCTAGTATAACAGGAACTGCTCCTAACTTTGTTTTAAGTTTAAGTATCCCACAAGGACCAACAGGTCCTACAGGGGTTAGTGGTCCTACAGGAGCAACTGGGGCAACTGGTATTACTGGACCTACTGGAGCTACGGGGCCAACTGGTCCAACGGGTGCGACAGGTCCTACCGGTCCTACAGGTTCTAGTGATTCATAATACTTAAAAAGAAGTTTAATCACCATTTTAAACTTCTTTTTTTACTATATTATTTGTTTTCTAATTGTTCAAGTATTTCAAAAGTGTTTTCTTGTTTATACTTAATAAATTTATCATCATTTTTAATATTTTCAATTAAAAGCTTTATTTCCTCACTATTAGTCCTATATAAATAATAGTATTTTTTATCTCCGATTTTCAAGTTACCATATTTATCAATAGTATAACAATCTTTATAATTTTTTATATTATTAAATTCTTCTTCTGTATAAATATACTGATAATTATTTTTCCCTTTATTTATATTTTCTAAATCTTTATATGTAACCTTGTAATCTTTAATTATTTTTTTAAATACTTGATAAATGTATTCAGAATTATTGTATCTTTTATTACCTATTCTATTTATTTCATTTCCTCTTTTTATATAATTATTAATAAAACTTATATCTTTGTCCTTAAAAAACGAATCATTTTCACTCTTTAAATATTTAATATTAGAAAAAAATACTCTTATAATTTCTTTATGCCATTCATTATTACTAGAACTATTATATATTTCTTGTATATAATAATTTAAATCATCTTTTAAATTATCTTCTATTTTTTTAAATAAATTACGAGTTAACTTAGCACTTTCTTTTGTAACTGGAATATTATATATACCATCACGATATAAAATATTAAAAGTTATTAGATAATCTTCTATTTTAAGAGGAACTTTTCTTGTATTTTTAGATGAAAGTTCTGAATATAAGTTATCTATTAAATCTTGATATGAATAAAGTTCATATGTATTCTTACAACTACAGTCTTTACCTTTTTTTCCATCAAGAGTTAAATATATGTATATTTTTCTATATTTTTTTAATTCTTTATTACCTTCTAATTTTTCATAATATGTTTTTGTTTGGTTAGAATGTTCAGGACTTTCAAGTTTCGCTTCTATAAGAATAATAAAATATTTTTTTATATTTCCTTGTTTTATACCAAAAGTAATATATAAATCTGGAATATATTTGCCTATTTTTTTCCTAATATCTGGTTCTGAAAAATCAATAATATCATAATCTTCTGATAAATTAATACCTTCAAAATAATCTTCATTATTTTTTTTATCTTGCCTTTGATTTTCTTTTATAAACTTTAATAATTGTTTCATTGATTTAAGACCATATCCATAAATGTTATCTTTCTTTAATAGGGATGCCAAAAAGTTAGTATGAATATCTTCATAACGAAACAATCCTATCTGTTCTATAATACCAATGTCTAAATAGTAATTATAAAAGTCTTTCCATTCTTTACTTTCTAATATTTCTAATACTTTATTATCCATATCTATACCTCCGCCAATATTATAAGATATTTTGTTTTTTTTAACAATATAGAAAAAGAACAGCTTAAGCTGTATTAATTGAGAAGAAATATACCAATATTAAGGTAAGTTGCAAATAATAACCACATAAGATAAGGAATTTGTAAGTAACCACTAATTTTATTAATCTTCAATAATTCTTTAATCATAATTATAACTAATATTAGTAATAAAATTATCCAAAAGAAAGCGGTAAAGTACATTTTTAAAACAAAGAAAATTATTGGCCAGAAGAAATTTACTAAAAGTTGTAATATGTATATTTGATTTAATTCCTTATCATTTTCATTATCTTTGGTAGCAATAAAGTAAGAGATTCCCATTAAAATATAAAGTATTGTCCAAACGATAGGAAATATATAGGATGGAGGGCTAAGTGGAGGCTTTACCATATCCCCGTAATTCATATAACCTGATATAATTAAACCTACTAATGATCCTCCTACTATTGGTAATAAACTATAAATTATTTTTTTAATCATAAGTCCTCCTTAATATATTTATATGCAACTATTACTTTTTTATAAGTCTTTCATAGAATATATAGAGGTGTATTTATGAGTAAATATAAAGTATGTGTTTATACTATATGTCTAAATGAAGAGAAATTTGTTGATAGATGGTATGAATCTATGAAGGAAGCTGATGAGATTTATGTTCTTGATACAGGCTCTACTGATAATACGGTAGAAAAACTAAAAGAAAAAGGTGTTCATGTAGAGGTAAAAAAAATAGAGCCTTGGAGATTTGATGTGGCAAGGAATGAGTCTTTAAAATTAGTACCAGAAGATGCAGATATTTGTGTATGTACTGATTTAGATGAAGTATTTTTACCTGGTTGGAGAGATGAATTAGAAAAAGCTTGGAATGATAATACTACAAGACTTAGATATATTTATAACTGGTATTTAGATGAAAACAATAATCCTATAATAAGTTTTTATTATGAGAAGATTCATAAAAGATTAGGTTATTCTTGGTATCATCCAGTTCATGAAATATTAAAGTATGATGGGGTTGAAACTTTTAATGTTACTGATAATATTATTTTAAATCATTATCCTGATAGAACTAAGTCTAGAAGTAGTTATCTTCCTTTACTTGAAATGAGCGTTAAAGAAGATCCTAATGATGATAGAAATATGCACTATTTAGGTCGTGAATATATGTATTATGGTAAATATAATGAAGCGATTGATACTTTGATTAGACATTTAAATTTGGAAAATGCTACTTGGAAAGATGAAAGATGTGCTTCTATGAGATTTATTGGAAGATGTTATAAGTACTTAAAAAGATATGATGAAGCGAAAATGTGGCTTCTTAAAGCGATTGAGGAAGCTCCTTATTTAAGAGATCCTTATATGGAGATGGCTCTACTCTATTATTCTTTAGAAGATTATGATAATACTATTCATTATGTAAATCTTGCTTTAAATATAAAAAGTCATACTAAGAGCTATATAAATGAGACGTTTAGTTTTGGTTATACTCCATATGATTTATTAAGTATTTCTTACTATAATAAAGGAGAAATTGAAGCTAGTAAGGTATTTTTAGAGAAAGCAATAAAGATAGAGCCAAATGATGAGAGGCTTAATAATAACTTAAAGATAATTAATGAGAAATTAAAAGAAACTACTGAGTAAATTTTCAGTAGTTTTATTCTTTAGTTCTTTCTACACTTGTTAAATAATAAAATCCATCTTCATTAAGTGTATAAGTGTACGTATATTGCTCTAAATTATCTTTATTATCTTCTATATATTTATCCTCTAAAGATTCCCTTTCCTCATCAGTGTAGTTATTACTATAAAATACATTTTCCCCTAGTGATTTAGTTTTATTATAATCTTTATACATTTGATTACTCATACCATCCAAATATACTGTAGCACTTACTATTTCTATTCTATCACTATATTTAGTAGCACTTATTATTTTTTCATGTACACTAAAAACAGTAGTACCTCCACATCCATACTTTCCAACATATGAATATCTTTTATTGGCAGTGTCATAAGTTAAAGTTGTACATAAGCCATCTGTTATTTGATTAACTTGATGATAAGTATTTGGTCCAAAAGTTCTTTCATAAATATCTTTTAAAGTATCTTCATTTAAATAAAGTGTCCAAGTATAACCATCTGAACTACTAGGACCTATTTGTTCAACAAAATTTGACCATTGTCTTCCCAATAGAGTCATTTTATCTTCTTCGCTCATATCACTTACTTTATAACCACCATCTCTATAAATTTGGGCTTCTGGTCCAATAGATAGACGATGGGCATTATTAAATAAGTATTTAATGTTTGAATTTTCAGGGTCAAGCTCTACTCCTGTATTTTTTTCTTCAGTATCATCACTAGGATTATTTTCTTCTACTTGTTCATTTTCTACAGTAGTGTTATTTAGTTTAATGATATCTTTATCAACTAGGATATAAAATACTAAGCCTATAATACATAATATTAATAAGACTATTAAAACTATTAATCCTTTGTTTTTCTTTTTCTCCATAATTCATTCACTCTCCTATTATTAAATTAGCACATTTTTTAGAGTAATACAAGTTATATAACAATAATAATGTCAATAAATGTAAAAACTGTACTAGTTTTCACTAATGCAGTTTCTATTTATTTTGTAGTTTACCTTTCATTCCTTTTAGGCCATTATGGGCGAATCCTTGTAAGATATTTGTTTTGAATGAATGTGTTTTACTTTCACGTTTTTTATAATCTTTAATAGCAATACTAATCATATCATCTAATAGTTCAGTATAATCTTTTCCTTTAGGATCCCATAGATAGAATGCTAGTGAACCTGGTATTGAGTTAATCTCATTAACATATACTTTTTTAGCTTTGCTATCAATTAACATATCAATACGAGCATCTCCACTACTTCCTAGAGCTTTAAATACTTTAATAGCAAGTTCTTCTACTTCTTTATTCATTTTATCTGTAAGGTCTGCTGGTATTTTTCTATCAGCTGAAGCCATACCTTTAGAACCTTTAAGAGGTGTCATTTTAGCACCTAGTTTTCCTTTAACTTTTCCACTACCTACATATTTCTCATCATATGTTAAGAAAGCACTCTTAGATAATACTTCTTCAATAACACTTGTTTCCTGATTTTCATAATTACCTAAAACTGAGATATTTACTTCCATTAAGTTTTTAATTACTTCTTCTACTACGATTTTACTATCATAGTTAATAGCCTCTTCAATAGCTTTAACTAACTCATCTTTATTGTTAGCAACACCAATTCCTACACTACTTCCTGTTGTTGCAGGTTTTACAATAACTGGGTATTTTATTTTCTCTATCTTTTTAATTACTTCATCTGGGTCATTTTTATAATCTGTATCATAGAACCAAGTATAAGCTGGTACAGAGATATCATTAGACTTAAAGATATCTCTCATATAAGCTTTATCTTGTGACACTACTGCGGCATAGACATTAGGTCCAACATAAGGAATACCTACTGTTTGGAAATATCCTTGTAAGACACCATCTTCTACATTTGTTCCATGAGTAATTGGGAATATTACATCTAAGTCTGTAATAATCTTTTTAAATAATCCTTTACTTTGAAGAACAAAGGCTCCATCTTTTTTATATAAGACAACATTACTAGCATATTTTTTAATTAAATCCAAATCCTGGTATACTTCAACATCTATTAACATATTACCAGTATACCACTCACCATCTTTAGTTATATAGATAGGAATAATATCATACTTTTCTTGATTTATTTTATTCATGGCTTGAACTGCAGAAATAATACTTACTTCATGTTCAACAGATTCACCACCAAATACAACTCCTAATTTAATTTTCATCTTATCTCCTCCTACTTTTCATTATATGTATCAGGTAAATCATTTTCAAATAAGGCATAGATATCCTTCTTAGTTTTTATACCTCTTATAAAATTATATGCTTCTTTGACGTCATTGTAAACAATTAAATTATCCATATTGAATTTCGCTTCTTTTAACCCTTCTTTAATAGGTCTAGTTCTCTTCTCACCAATTAGAACTACATAGTCAGCTTTTGATATTTCAGCGATTTGTTTACCAAACTCTTTATTAAGTTCTTCTTCTTTATCACCTAACTCTATCATACCTGGTGTTACTACTACTTTTAAGCCTGGCATCATAGATAATACTTCTAATGCACTCTTAGCACCTACTGGATTTGAGTTATAAGCATCATCTATTTGATAGAAGTAGCCCATTTTCTTAAGTTCTAGTCTATGTTCTACTTGTTTAACATTTCTAACGGCTTGTTGTAGTTTAGTTATAGAGATACCAAATTCACGTCCTAAAGCAAGGCCTGCTAGGATATTATAAACGTTATGTTTTCCTAATAGTTTAGTTTCAAACTCATATTTTTTCTTATCGCCTTTAAAGGTTACATCAAAGGTTGTTCCTACACTTGAACATTTAATATTACTAGCATGAACATCTACGTCTTTATTATCGATACCAATCCATAAAATCTTACATTTGTTTTTAAGGTCATAACTTACTTGTTTAGGGTCATCTTTATTAAGAACACCTACTCCATCAAGTGGTAATGATTCGATAAGTTCAAACTTAGTCTTTTGAATATTTTCTTCACTACCAAAGCTTTCTAAATGAGCAGTTCCGATACGAGTTAAGATACCATATTTAGGATGAACTAAATTACATAAGTCTTTAATTTCTCCTCTAACATAGGCTCCCATTTCAGCGATAAATACTTCTGTAAATTTATCTAAGTGATTATTAATAGTAATAATTAATCCATAAGGAGTATTTAAGTTACGTGGTGTTGGAAGTGTTGCATATTTAATGTTTAATATATCTGCTAGGATATTTTTACTACTTGTCTTACCATAACTACCTGTTACACCTATAACTTTTAAGTTAGGCATACTCTTTAACTTTTTAACAGCCATACTCTTGAAATGATGATATACATATTTTTCTAAAGTATATTTGTTAATAAAGTTAGCAAGTAGGATTATAAAAGTATTTAGATAGGCAAAAAGTATAAAGATAAAGATTAAGAAATGACTAATTAATAGATTATCTCTATATATAATAATAAATACTATTGGTATTAAATGTAGTATTGTAGTAGTTGCAATTAATCTTTTTACTCTTGCAGTTATTACTAAAGGTTTCTTTACTTGTTCATTCTTTAAATCTGTTCTAAATTTATAGATATAAATAATATATAAAAGTATAGCAATAATATTTAAGATTAAACTTATAGTATCATCTTTAATTAAGAAGACATTAGCGACTGCTACTATAAGTACTGCTAAAAGTTCTAGTGAAAAGAAGTTATCACTATTATTAACAACCCATTTAATATAACGGTTGTTTTCATTATATAAATTTTGTTGTAACATATGTAAACTTTTTTTAGATTTGATGATAATTGCTATCATAGCAACTAAAATTAAAAGTATTTCAATCATATTATCCCTCCATGAAATTATTTATAATATTTATTACCTGGTTTAAATTCTCAAGATAAGCATAATGCGTTCCAGGTAGAACAATTAAGGCGCCATCTTGAAGTAAATTTTCTAATAGTTTCGCTTCTTCAAGTGGAGCTGCTTCATCCATCTCTCCCCATATTAGAAGAGTTGGAGCAGTTATTTTTTTAGCATAATCAGATAAATCTTCATTAACTGTCTTTACTAAGATTTCTCGCATTCTTGGACTTGCATTTTTATAATCCTCAGACCCTATATAATTTTTAGCAATCTCTGCAATTTTACCCATACCTGGTAATGTTTTTGCTTTCTTTAACATTTTCTCTTTTAGAGTTAGGCCTTTTTTAGTTCTAACACAAGGGGCTCCAAATAATACTACTCTATCAACTGCATACTTTGAAGCATAGACTATAGCAACTCTACCTCCAAAAGAGTGTCCTATTAATGTAGGTTTCTTAATCTTTAACTTTTTCACTAACTCGTGAACTAGTTCGGCATAATCAGATACTGTCCAAACTTCATCTGGTTCAGCACTTTTACCATAGCCAGGAAAATCTAATATTGTAATATGATATTTACAAGATAGCGGATTACCAAGTGGTTCCATCATTTCAATGTTTTGCCCCCATCCATGCAGTAAAATAATATCCTTACCTTTAACATTACCATATTGTATGTAATTTACTTTATCTAGGTTAATCTTTTCCATACTTCCTCCTATTAGAAGTATATCATGTATAATTCAAGATGTAAATTAATGAGAGAAATCTCTTTGATTTATGATAGAATATTTTTTATTCTTTCTTATAAGAAAGAATAAAAAATTTGCGTTTGAGTTTGGGCAGAGTATACCAGGGGTCTATGAATCCATATTTGTGACTGCCCGTCTCTTATCTTATTATTAATCTAGTCTTAGAAAGTGGGGTCTTGTATCCATATAACAAGCATGATGAGATAATTGTAAGCTCTAAGAGTCAAACTAGGAAAGGAAGTATTATATGAAGTATGTTTTAGTACTAGATGTTGCAAAAAATAAGAGCATGTTTATGTTATCTTCAAATGTTGGTGAAGTATTATTAGAACCGGTAGAGTACACTCATAATAAGTCCAATTTCGAATTAATAGATTCTAATATTAATAAATTAAAAATCAAAGATAACTTAACTGTCGTTATGGAAGCAACTAGTATTTATCACAAAGCACCAGAAAGATTTTTTAAAGAAAATAATTATCATGTTATTGTCTTTAATCCTCTTATTGGTAAAGAAATTACTAATACTATCAGAAAAACTAAAACTGATAAGCAGGATTGCATTAAATTAACTAATTTATTTTGGAAAGGAAGTATTCCAGATAGAAATTATACTGAAGATGAAATATATACTCATCTCAATGAATTATCTAGACAATACCATCATTTAGATGTTGGGTTAACTAGACACAAAAATCGTTATAAAGAATTATTACATTTATGCTTTCCAGAATATGAACTATGCTTTAAAAATGGAAGTATATATGAAATAACCGCTTTAAACTTTATAAAAGAATTCCCTCATGCTTATATTATTAAAAATAAACGTGTTGATGCACTCGCTTATAATATGGCTAATACTAATAATAGACATCTTAATTATTACAAAAGAAAAGCTAATACTATTAAAGAATATGCACAAAACTCTTATCCTGGAGTTAATGAAAATTCTAAAGATGTCGATAACCTAAAACAATTAGTAGAAATAATTATTGAGTTAACTAAGCAAATAGAGAATATTAAAAGTCAAATGATTGAACTTGCTAAACAAACTAAAAACTTTAATAATATTGTATCTATATTTGGTATTGGAGATTTATCTGCAGCATTAATTATTGCCGAATTAAAAGATATTACTCGTTTTAATAATGTTAAGCAAATCAACGCAAGTTGTGGATTAGATCCTACAATAGTTCAATCTGGAAAAAGTATAAACTATCATGGACCTATTTCTAAACGCGGAAATAGATATGCTAGAAAAATATTATTTAATTGTAGTCGAAATATTATTACTTTATCAGCTAAATGTGATAAAGAAAATCCAATTTATGTTTATTATCAAAAGAAAAAACAGGAAGGTAAACATTACTATGCTTGTTTAACTGCCTGTTCCACTAAATTAATTAGAATTATTTATGCATTATGCATGAATAACTCAACCCAAAATTAGTTTAGCATTTTATTTAAAATATATCAACTTTTCAACACCAAATTTTAAAAAAATAATCACTTTTGGTGTTTTAAGTCGTGGGGGTAAACTACAATTTCAAGCAAAAACACTACTTTTTTAAGAAATTTGCAAAAACTACTTGTAAAAACTTAGAAAGTCACAAAAAGAAAAAAGAATCTTTATATTTTGCTCTTTTTTCTTATTTTGTCTTTGATTTAACCATATCTTTTAAATAGTTATATAATTCTTCGGAACTAAGTTCTTCTTCTCTATCTTCGCTTACACTACTAAATATATCATCATGATAATGAAGTCCTAGAAAAGGAGCATCTTTATCTAAATAATTTTCTTCATAATAGTTTAATTGAGTATCACTTAAATTTTCCGGAATTGTACAAATAATACTGTCATATACTTCATTATTAACTGTTTCTAGATAAATTATCATGTCTAAATATTTAGTAATTAATCCAGCATTAACCCATATTTTTATAAAGTCTCCTTTTACTTCTTCATTTTGTAATGGTTCTAAAAACTCTTCAAATAATTCATAGACAAGTTCATTATGTCCTGTTCTTTCATCCTCATTGCTATAAATGTTACCATCTTTATCAACTGCAACTACTCTTTGCATTATAAAACCTTCTTTCTTATTAATGATATCATAGAAAAAGAAAAAAGAGTCTTATTTCAACTCTTCTTTACAGTCTTTTTGTTTTTTGATAATATGCACCTTCAAAGTGTCTACCATCTTTTTCTTTTGGACCTTCACCATTATTATAAACACTCTTTGAATAATAATTTGGATTAGTTCTAGTATCTGTTGTATTTACAATAAACGTTTCGAACTTCTCTGGATGTAATTGGCTTAATAATGCTTTTCTTAGATTAATTCTATATAATCCATTTTCTTCTGTAATTGCACCTGTTTCTTCCCAAAAGTTTTCTTTAGCCCAATTAGGCCACTTATCATATGTCCAAGAACTTCCAGCATGTGCACCAATATAAACATATATATCTTCTAATTTACTGTCATATTCACTTTGTAATGATTCTATAGTCATTTTAGGTAAATAATTATCAATCATTGCGGCACTACAATGAGCAGTGGCAGTTACACCATTTTTTAAGTCACTTGCTATAACAACAGGACAATCAGCAACTGGGAAACCAGCTACTACTCCAGGTATTTTATCAGTGATAACTAAAATATCTCCTGGAATATCTAAATCCCATCCATCTTCGTAAGCTTCTACCATTTCCTTTGTAAGTTCTACAGACTTACCTTTACCATCTTGACTAGGCATATAAAATTTATATGGGTCAAAAGCGTAATTTTTATCTTCTGCAGCCATTTTACGATGTTCTAAAAATTCTGCTCGTATTTCTTCTTTAGACATTCCCTCTTTATAACAACTTGCTTTTGTGTTCATGCATCCATACTTATTACCAGTTTCTAAGATACGAAGCTGTTCTGTAGGCATAGTACCAAACTTATAAATTTTATAATTACCTTTCGTTTTATTATTTAAATTTTCCATTCTTTATTCCCCCTTCATTGAATGTAGTCATATTATATCACTTTTTTGTTACTTTGTCAACTAAAACAAGCTTAACTGATTAGAATCTGGTAATTCGTTAAGAATACCCATCTCTGACATCTTATCTGTTAAGGTTTTTGAAACCTTACCTCGTTTTTGTAAATCTTCTTTACTTAGGAAAGGTCCGTTTTCTCTTGCTTCCACTATAGTCTTTGCAACTGTTAAACCTAGACCATCGATAGTTTTAAATGGTGGTATTAAAGTATTTTCATGTTCGGTATCAACAACAAATCTTGTCGCATCACTTTTCTCTAAAGAAATAGGTGCGAATTTAATACCACGTGCTGTCGCTTCTAGGGCAACATGAAGGGAATCTATGATATTAGACTCTTTATTAGTAACTTCAAAGCCTTTAGCCATTAAGTCTTCATATCTCGTTTTAATAGCATTATAACCTTTTATCATGGTTTCTATATCATAATCATCTACTCTAATTGAGAAGAAGGCTGCATAGTAGAATAGTGGTTTATAAACTTTAAACCAAGCGATTCTAATAGCACTCATAACATAAGCACAAGCATGGGCTTTTGGGAACATGTATTTTATTTTATGACATGACTCTATATACCATTCTGGAACATTCGCTGCTTTCATTTCTTCGACCATACCCTTCCATGTTTCAGGGTCTTTAGTCGCTTTACCTTTTCTAACATGCTCCATTATTTTAAAGGCTCTAATAGGTTTCATACCCCAGTTCATTAGGTTAACCATGATATCATCACGACAGCCTATAACATCTTTAAAAGGAACAATATTATTTCTAATTAGTTCACTAGCATTTCCTGCCCAAACGTCAGTACCGTGTGATAGTCCTGATATTTTAACAAGCTCTGCAAAAGTTGAAGGTTTTGTCTCTACTAACATTTGAATAACAAAACGAGTTCCAAGTTCAGGAAGTCCTAATGTTCCTGTAGGACATAAAATATCTTCTTCTGTTACTCCTAAGGCTTCAGGACTAGAAAGAATTGAAAATATCTTTTTATCATCCATTGGTAGTGTTGTAATATCTATACCTGATAAGTCTTGTAACATTCTTAAAACTGTAGGATCATCGTGACCTAGTATATCTAGTTTTAAAACGTCTTGATCGATAGCATGGTAATCAAAGTGAGTTGTTCGCCAAAGTGATGTATTATCATCGGCTGGATACTGGAATGGTGTAAAATCAAAGACATCCATATATCCTGGTATTACAACGATACCTCCAGGGTGTTGTCCTGTTGTTCTTTTAACACCAGTACATCCTTTGGCAAGGCGTTCAATCTCTGTAC
>CAMMKE010000031.1 GCA_946497375.1 uncultured Mycoplasmatota bacterium | reverse complement strand
CTAAGAACTTCATAATAGTATTAAGATTATTAGATATAATAGTAGCAACAGTATCTGTAGTACTAGATAAAATACCTCTATATAAATCAGCCATCTCTATTGCCTGATTATTTTCTATAATAGCATCCTCAAGCAAATCTTCATCTTCCTCATAAAGCTCTATTACATTGCCTTTTAATATCTTATCAAGTACAACCCCATTACTCTTTAAAGCCGTAATTATATAAGTTAAACTATTTTCAATAGAAAGTAAATTTAAAAGTTCTTGATTCTTAGTAGCATTAAGTATATTAGACTCTGCTACTTCTATCTTATTATCAATTTCTCTTAGCATCTTTAAATAAAGTAAAGCAAGTTTATAAATCATCTGAATAATAAATCTACTCTTCTTATAAGTATAAAATTCTTTTACTTTACCTTTAGTAAATTCATCAATAATACTATATTTTTGTAAACATACTGTCACAATATAATCATTTCTAACTACTAAAATACCTATAGGTAGAGTTGTAACAGTCTTAATATTATTCTTAGTTTCATAAACAGGAACATCTAAAAGAAGCATCTTAACGCCGTCTTCTTCATCAATACGAGGTTTTTCATCATCATCTATTACACTCATGATAAAATTTTTCTTAATACCAAGAGCATTAACTACTTCATCGATCTCTACCTCTGTAGGATTAACTAAATTAACCCAGCTACCCACTTCATATTTATCTATTCTACTAAATTCACCACTAGTAATATCAGTATTATAAATCTTTAACATAAATATCACTCCTTTTTATATTAACTTTTCAAAGTATCACTCTTATCCTTAATACGCTCTCTTTCTTGAGCATTTTTTATCAAATAAAGATAAAGTTCTTCTAAACTCTCATCTTTATTCTGAAAAATCATCTCATCAACAAGTTCCATTTTACTTTTATAGACAATCTGGCCCTCTTCCTCTTTAAATTCATAATGTAATTGAGGATACTTATAAAGAAAATCTTTTTTATCTTTTATAAAGTCAGCGAATAATTCATTAATATTAACAAGTTCTCCATCAATTTCTCTTAAAGGATTATCTAATCTTGTTAAATCATTATTAATGATACCAGAAATTCTTAAAGCATCATCTTCTTTTATTTCAAAACCTAAGCTTTTTAAATAATTAGTACCAGAATGATAAGAAAAAGCATTCGCTTCTATCTCATGAAGATTTTTAATATAGTTTTTATCATTAAAATAGATATCCTGATTATATTCTCTAAGCAATCTTTCTTTTAATGCTAAAACATCATAAATACTACTAACTATGCCTTTACTTTCTAAATACGTTCTATAAGTGTGCATCATCTCATGAGGTAATACATAAAATATTGAAATATCCCCATTATCATAAAAATTATCCATTACTTCTTTATCTAAGCATACATAATAATGAAAAGCTAAACCTTCAACCTTATCTCCTAAATTACGTATATAAAATCTACTATCTTTACTTATCTTTCTAGTATCAGAAAGAACTAAATGACTAATTACTTTTTCTATTAATTCTTCACTAAGGTTATTTTTCCCTAAAATGACATTTCTAAGTATAATATCTCTTAATACATTATCTATATTTAAGAAGATATCATTACTAAAAATACCCTCTAAAAGCTTTACATCTAAATCATTATACTCTACTTTAGTCTCTAATTCTTTTATAATATTTTTAGTATCTTTAGTTAAATCAAATTGTTCTAAAACATAATTAAAAATACCACTACTATTATTAAGTTTATATAAGTACAAAATAATCTCTTTATCGATATTATCTTCATTTAAATTAGGAATAATAGAAGAAATAGTATCATAACTTTTCTTTAACTCTTCATTAAATTCATCACAATTTTCACAAGCAAATGTTTTAAAGTTATAAGTACCACCACAGTTTGAACAATTAATGTTTTTACAAAAGATATTTATACTATTAATTAAACTCTCTTTGTAATTCTGATTTAACACCCAATAACTCCTTATACTTTTTTATTTGATATAAAATTAATAATTTCTTATCTTCAGCTTTTTCTTTAACATATAATTGTTCTAGTACTTTAATTTTTTCTTCTATACTTATATTATTCATTAAAATAACCCCTTTATCTCTCCATCAACTAAATCAATATTTTCATAATTAGGCTTCTTAGGTAATCCTGGCATTGTATAAATTTTACCAGAAAGTACTGTAATAAAACCTGCACCACTATTTATAATTAAATCTCTTACATGAAGTACATTATCTTTAGGATATCCTAATAAATTAGGGTCATCACTTATCGAATATTGTGTTTTTGCAACACAAATTGGAAGATGAGATAAGCCTAATTTATCTATAAGTTTTAACTTTTCTTCTGCTACCTCACTATATTCTGTCATTTCAGAGTTATAAACAAGCTTATTAAGTTTATTTATTTTATTCTTTATACTATCACCTTTATCAACTAAAGGCTTAAAATCATTTACCTCTTCACAAGACTTAATAACTGCTTTAGCAAGGTCTATGGCCCCTTCTCCTCCCTTACTATAAGCATCACTTACTTCACAAATATAACCACGACTTTTAACATAGTCTTTTATATAGTTAATATCTTCTAAACTATCATCAGTAAATTTATTAATACAAACAACTATAGGTACATTATAATTATTTAAATGATTAAGATGAGCATCTATATTACATATACCAGACGCAAGCGTTCCATCACCATTATATTTTAAGGCTCTAACAGTCACAACTAAAACAATAGTAGCAGGAGTAATACCAGCGGTAGGACATACTATATCAAGAAACTTCTCAGCTCCTAAATCACTACCAAAACCAGCTTCTGTAATAACATAATCAGATAGACTCCTAGCAAGTTTTATAGAAGTAATACTACTACAACCATGAGCAATATTTGCAAAAGGTCCTCCATGAATAATAGCCGGTGTCCCTTCTAAAGTCTGTACCAAGTTAGGCTTAAAAGCATCTTTCAAAAGAACAGTCAAAGCTCCTTCTAATTTTAAATCATGAACATAAATAGCCTCATCTTTACTATTAAAACCTACTATTATCCTAGATAATCTATTTCTTAAATCATCTATATCAGTAGCAAGGCAAAATAATGCCATAACTTCACTCGCTGCTGTTATATTAAAGTGATCTAAATATTCACCACTCTTACATAATAGTTTTACATTCCTTAGACTTCTGTCATTAACATCTAAACAACGATTAAAACTTACTGTTTTAATATCCAAGCTATTACCTTGTTCAATATGATTATAAATGGCTGCACTAATTAAGTTATTAGCAGAAGTTATCACATGAAAGTCCCCTGTAAAATGTAAATTAATATCTTCCATTGGTACAACTTGACTATAACCTCCTCCAGTCGCACCTCCTTTAATACCAAAAACAGGTCCGAGCGAAGGTTCTCTTAAAGCAAGACAAATAGACTTATTAAGCTTATTAAAAGCATCTGCAAGACCAATACTAACAGTAGTCTTACCTTCTCCATAAGGAGTAGGATTAATCGCCGTTACCAAAATAACTTTGCCATTTTTTTCTCCCATATCCTTAACTATCTTAGCTTTATTCTTACCATAACAATCAATATCATCACTAGAAAGATTAAGCTTACTAGCAATTATCTTAATATCACTTAACTCTACACTATTAGCAATCTCTATATCTGTCATTTAGTCACCTCCAAAACTACTATTATTATATGCTAAAACTAAAGAAAAAACTAGTCTTAAAAGACTAATTATTTTTTCTAAAAACATATTTTTTTATTTTATCTCTTTGCAATTTAGTTTCATAATTAGTGGCAATTTGCGATAAATTATCACAAGCTTGGTCATATTCTGATTTAAGATCATCTAAATCTTTAGAAATGTACGAATAAACCAAATCAAATTTATCATCTATTTTATCATCTATTTCATCTCTTACTTTAGATAAAATAAAGCTTAAATAGTCTCTTCCTAAATCTATGCATTTATCTTTACTAAAAGTGTCATCATCAAGAAGAACATCTTCACCTTTTTTACCAACACTACCATCATTATATTTAATAGGTCTACTAAATATCAAAAAAAATTTTTAATAACAGGTATATTTTTTATATTGAAAACTCCACTTTTACTTTCAAAACTAGATGCCACCAAAGAAAAGTTTTCACTTGTTGTATAAAAAGATGTAACTTTACCATTAGAATCACTAATATTTACATTATCACCACACAAGTACAAATTGTTTATATCATTGTTATTGCATTTATACTCTATATTTTTACTTATAATATCTATATTATCAGCAATACAAGACTCTCCATATATAGAGACGCTTTCTGTCTCTGCACATCTTAAATCTGAAATATATTGGCCTATAACTCTAAAAAAACACTATCTGCATTTTCAAACTCAGCACATAACACATCATTTCCATCTTCTCCATAAAAAATAAGCTTAGTTTTCTTACTATTATATACATAAAAACAACCATTATCAAAACTATTACTAATTATTATTTCAGAATCAGAATTTTTAGCATCAAGTGACAATTCATTAAATACATTCCAATTATTAAAATGAATTTTAGAAACGTTTTCTTTTAATAATAAACTTTTTTTTCTTTCATTTTTTTAAAGACTTTATATTTAAAAAAGAATAAGTAAGTGGTGTAATATACCCTCCTCTACCATCTTCAAGTTCATAATAAATAAATGATTTTTTTAATATCATAATTATCACCCCAAAAACTTGTCTATTATTATATACAAGAATAAAAATTTAGTCAAGCACTCCTTTTACTATATCAAAAACTTCTTCACATATATCTTCAACACTACGCAGCTTACCATCTTTGCTACACTCTACTACTTTAAAATTATACTTATCAGCAACATATAAACTATTATCATAAACTTTATCTAAAAACTCTTGATCTTTCTCATTTATATCACCATCTATTCCATCATAATCTCTATTTTTTCTAAGAGTACTAGCAAAATCCTTATCTAGTTTTAAAAAGATAACTAAGTCAGGCTTCTTAAGACCAAGTCTATTATATTCATAGTCTGTTATATAGTCTAAAAACTCATCTTTTTTTTCTCGCTCAAATAGTGACCCTTGATAGATTAAATTAGAAGTTGTATATCTATCTAACAAAACTATCTTACCACTATTTAAAGCATCTTTTAATTCATTATGATAAGTATAAAACCTATCTACTGCATAAAAACTACTAATTGCATAAGGACCTATTTCTTCTCGTTTACCTAAATCACCTTTTAAATATGCTTCTACTAAGCTTGCACCTACACTCCCATAACTAGGAAAATGATGATAGATAACTTCTTTACCTGAATCAACTAATTTTTTATATAACTCATTAACTTGTGTAGTTTTTCCTACTCCATCGCTAACACCTTCAATTACAATTACTTTCCCCATATCTTAACCTCCTAAAAATATTATAAATGAAAAAAAATAAAATTTATATGAATTTTGTGAATTCAAGAAAATTTTTCCTCGAATTTTGTAAATTCATTCTGTGAATTTACAAAATTAGCCCCCTAAAGCACCCCAAATTTACAAAATTCCTGATTTGCAAGTTTTTTAAGTACATGCTAGAGTAAGCCTCGTTAAGAAAAAAGGAGGAAAATTATGAAAAAAATATTATTATTCTTAACTTTAAGTTTTATTTATTTAATAAGTTCAACAACTATTGTAAATGCAAAAACCGATTCATTCTATGAAGCTGAATACATTGATAATATTTATATGGTTAGATATGATAAAAGTACTGGAACTAAATATTATCAAAAAGCAAGGACTTATAGAAGAACAAGTGATGGCAAACTAGCTTACTGCCTACAACCATTTAAAACATTCAATACTGCTGATAATATCTATGAAACTATATCTGATTATAAAAATATTAGCAACGAAAAATTAGAAAGAATAAGAGATATAATAGGATTTGGTTATGGGTATCCTGCTCATGGATATGATTTAAAATGGTATGCTGTTACTCAACTTATGATTTGGCAAACTGTTGAACCAAATAGTGACTTTTATTTCACAGATACACTAAATGGCAATAGAATAAACTCATACAATGACGAAATAAATACAATAAATAAATTCATAAACAATAGTTATATAATGCCAAGTTTTAATAATCAAACCTTTTACGGAATCGTAGGAAAAACTATAACTACTGAAGATACAAACAATATAATATATACTTATTCTACACCAAAAGATATAATAAAAAATAGTAATACTATCACAGTAAAAAAAGACACTCCAGGATGTTATGAATATCAATTCACAAGAAACTATCAATATGACAATCCTATTTTATTTTACTATAATCCAAATAGTCAACATCTTGCAACTATAGGTAGTCCTAATAATAGAGAAGCGAAAGTAAGATATTGTTTTAATGAATTAAAATTAAACATTAAAAAGATTGATGCAGATACTAAAACAATTGCAAGTAAAGGTGAAGCTTCTCTAAAAAATACAGTGTTTACTCTATATAACAAAAACATGGAAAAAATTACAGATATATCTTTAAATGAAAATATGGAAGCAGCTTTATCAAGTAATGATTTTGATTTAGATTATGGTACTTATTATCTAAAAGAAACTAAGACAGGAACAGGTTATATACCTAATGATAAAGTATATGAAATAAACTTTACAAGTGATAATCCTACTATAGAATTAACTATTGAAAATAAAGTTATCGAAAAAGAAGTAGTTATCAAAAAACTATATGGTGATGGTAAGCTTATGCAAACAGAACCTAATATTACTTTTGAAATCTATGACAAAGATAATAATCTAGTTAAAAGTATCACAACAGATCAAAATGGACTTGCTAAAATTACTCTTCCTTATGGTCATTATAAAATAGTACAATCTAACACCACTGAGGGATATACTATGATTAAGCCTTTTGAAATATTTATAAGTGACATAAATAAAGATTATTATTACACTATTAATGACTATAAAGAAAAAGAAGAAGTACCAAAAGAAACAATATCAATAAAAGTACCAAATACAAGTACCAAAGATAACAACTACCACTTATTAAGTTTAATATTACCTACATACTTAATTGTTAAGAAGAAGTTTAGTTAGTATCTTACTACTAACAGTATACTTAGGTAGTTGTCTATTAATATATAATAGTGAAAAAGATATTAAAAGTATTAGTACTGCAAACCTAGAAAGAAATACAAACACTAGTTATATTAGTACAGTAAGTAAAGAAGAAAATAATGAAATAATTGGCACTTTAACAATAGATAAATTAAACTTATCTAAAAATATCTATAATATTAATAGTTCTCATAATAATGTAGAAGAAAATGTTACTATATTAAATGATGATATAAATCTAATAGTCTTAGCAGCTCATTCTGGTCCAGGATATATCGCTTTCTTCGATGATTTAGAAAAACTAGAATTAAACGATACGATTAATTTAACCTATAATAATAAGAATCTAGTATACATTGTAACTAACATAGAAGAACAAACTAAAGATGGAACTATAGAAATAAATAAAACTGACAAACAAAGGTTAATACTAACTACATGCAGCAAGAAAGACAAAAATAAACAGTTAGTAATAACTTCAAAAAAAATAGATGCCTAAGCACCTATTTTTTTATTACTAACTTATTATCTTTAACATCAAAAATAACAGTCTCTCCATACTTAATAGTACCTTTAACAAGTTCATGAGCAAGTAAGTTCTCAACAGTTTTGCTAACTTCACGTTTCAAAGGTCTAGCCCCATAATTAACATCATAACCTGCATCAACTATATAGTCTTTAGCTTTGTCTGTTAATTTAATGTGAACATCATTCATTGATAAACGATTCTCTATATCAGATATAATCTTATCAAGAATTTGATAGATTACATCTTTAGTAAGAGGTTTAAAGACAATAATCTCATCTACACGGTTAATAAATTCAGGTCTAAAGTGACTTCTTACTTCATCCATTACTTTACTAGTATCTCCATCTAATATATATTCACTACCAAGGTTAGAAGTCATAATGATAATAGTGTTTTTAAAGTCAACTGTTCTACCATTAGAATCAGTTATTCTACCATCATCAAGTATTTGTAGTAAAAGGTTTAATACTTCAGGATGTGCTTTCTCTATCTCATCAAATAGTACTATACTATATGGATTACGTCTAACTGCTTCAGTAAGTTGTCCTCCTTCTTCATAACCAACATATCCTGGAGGAGAACCAATTAAACGACTAACACTAAACTTCTCCATATATTCACTCATATCAATACGAACCATATGCTTCTCATCATCAAAAAGTTCATATGCAAGAGTTCTTGCTACTTCTGTTTTACCAACACCAGTAGGACCTAAAAAGATGAATGAACCAATAGGTCTATTAGGGTCTTTAATACCACTACGAGACTTAATTATCGCTTCACTAACTAAATGTAAGGCTTCATCTTGACCCATAACACGTTTTTTCATACTATTCTCTAGATTAAGAAGTTTCTCTTTTTCACTACTAACTAATTTACTTAAAGGAATATTAGTCATCTTAGAAATAACACTAGCAATATCTTCTTCTGTAACATTATCACTAAGTAATTTCATTTCATCTTTATTTTTCAACTCTTCAAGTTCTTTCTCCAACTTAGGAATAGTACCATGTTGAAGTTTTGCAGCTTTCTCTAAGTCATACTTATTTTCAGCTTGTTCTAATTCAAAACGAGCTTTCTCAATTTCTTTCTTCTTAAATTGTATCTTATCATTAAGACTCTTCTCTTCTTCCCAAGCCTCTTTATATTCTTTCTCTTTTGCTTTTAACTCTCCTAACTCTTTATCTATTTCCTCCTTACGTTTAAGAGATAATTGATCTTTCTCTTTCTTAATTGCTTGTCTTTCTATTTCAAGTCTCATAATCTTACGAGTTAAAGAATCAAGTGCATTAGGAACAGAGTCCATTTGTACACGGATAGTTGCACAGGCCTCATCTACTAAATCTATCGCTTTATCAGGTAAATACCTATCAGTAATATAACGATTAGAAAGAGTTGCCGCTGCCACTAAGGCTTTATCATGAATAGTAACTCCATGATGTATTTCAAACTTTTCTTTAAGACCACGAAGAATAGTGATAGTATCTTCTACACTAGGTTCTTTTACAATAATCTTTTGAAAACGTCTCTCTAAAGCCCCATCTTTCTCAATATACTTACGATATTCATTTAAAGTAGTGGCACCTATAACATGAATCTCTCCACGGGCAAGCATTGGCTTTAAGATATTAGAAGTATCCATCGCACCTTCAGTATTACCAGTACCTACAATCATATGAATCTCATCGATAAACATAATAATAGAACCTTCGAATTTTTTAATCTCATTTAATACTTTCTTAAGTCTCTCTTCAAACTCACCACGGTATTTAGCACCTGCCACAAGACTAGCCATATCAAGTTCCCAAATAGTTTTATTCTTTAAGCTAGCAGGAACGTCACCTCTTTCTATTCTAAGAGCAAGTCCTTCAACAATAGCAGTCTTACCAACACCAGGTTCCCCAATTAAAACAGGGTTATTCTTAGTACGACGAGAAAGTACCCTTGTTATACTACGAATCTCTTCATCACGACCAATAACAGGATCAATCTTACCTGCTTTAACTGCTTCATTTATATTACGACCATATTTTTCTAATACATTCTCATTTTCTTCATTTGGATTTTGATACATAATACATCTCTCCTTTCTAACACATACATATTATACAACATGTTTTAGCACTTGTCAAGCAAGAGTGCTAATAAATATAAAAAGGAAAAGAACTAAAAGTATTTAGCTCTATTCAATAAAAGTAGAAGTTATATTGTAATTTAATAATATTAAAATCTTCCCGTAGCCCAAAGTATTTCATTTGTTTCAGGGTCTACTTTAGCCTTAAGATAATTTCCTTCTGAATTATGCCAAGAATAACCGATTTCATCATCACTCTTAGAATCAATAATACCTTCTACTCCTCCAACTAATTCAACAAATTCAGAATACGATAATCCTTCATCACTATTAAGCTTTTCTTCAATTTCATCCCATTTAGAGAAATCAGCTTTATTAGGTACAGTATCCCAAGGATAATTGGCTGTAAAATTAGCACTAACAGTTGTTTCATTATTAATTACACTTGTATAATAATGAAACATAACTTCAATTGACGTATCATCTGTCAAATCCCATTCATAAATTTTATAATCATCCGTGCTACTTTTCTCTTTAGCCTCAAACCCCATAACTTCATTCATATCATCAAGTTCACTATTAACATCTAGTTTTTCCATACATTGCAAAACATCGCCACATTTAGCCTTTGATTCAGCAGCAGTACTACTACTATTATTGCCATTACTCTCACTTTTTTCAGCTCCACAACCTGTAATAGCAAATAATACTGCTATCATACACACAAAAGTTAAAAAAGTTCTCTTCTTCATTCTGTCCTCCTTATTTGAAAAAATAACCTCTACACTTGAAATTATATCATATTTTATATCTGTTTCCTACAAAAATGTATATTTTTTCTAAAAAATCAAAAAATTAAATTGGTGAAGTAAAATGCTTATAAAAAAACTAAGACATACAATGAGAGGATATAATCTTAAAATAAAATGATTTAATAACGCTTTTTAACATCACTTATTCTACAATATCAAAGATGTGAAACAGAAAAAGATACAATATTACCAAAACCATTAAGAAAATATGCCGATAAATATAATTACAGCTTAGACTACTTATTAGGTCTTACTGAAAATAAAAAAAATACTTTTCTTTAGAAATAAACTTAGATAGGAGGTAAAAATATAACAGAAATTAGAAAAAAGACTAAACCCTAAGCATTAAATACAAGGCCAGCAGAATATACACATTATTAAAATTCAAGATACTTATATATAGCCTAGCTTTATTTTATAAAAAAATTCCATTTTATGAAATACTTGTTGAAAAAATATGTAACTAACAAAGCTACATATTTTTATTCATTTACTACACTTATCGCTGTTTGTAACATTGTATCATTTTCATAAGTTAATGTTTCACCTTCCTGTAATACTGTCTCAACTCTATCAGTAGGAACAACTCCCTTATCATTAATCCAATTACCATTAGGGGTTAACCATTTCTGTACTGTATATTTAATAGTATCCCCACTATTTAAATCACTTGCAGACTGTACTGTTCCTTTACCATAAGAATTAATTCCTACTATATGAGAACCATAACTTTCTTTAAAAGCACTAGCAAGTATTTCTGAGGCACTTGCGCTCTCATAATTAATAATTACACTTACAGGATAATCTCTATCTATAGATTTCTTAGTACCATAAACTTTCTCTGTCTTACTCTTAGTTTGTAATTGATACAAAACTTGTTTTTTATTTAGAAATAAACATAATATATTCTTAACTTCAGATAAATAACCTCCAGGATTATCTCTAACATCTATAACTAATCCTTCTATATTATTCTTCTCTAATTTCTTTAAAATCTTATTAAACTGTTTATAGGAATTATTATTAAATATTTCTATCTTAATATAACCAATCTTCTTACCATTATTTTCATATATTTCACTTTCTACAACAGGAGTTTCTATCGTCGTTTTACTAAGTTCAAAACTTAGTTCTTCCCCATTTCTATTAACTGTTAATTTAGATGTCTCATTACTATCACTACCAGAAATCATAGAAACTACTTCTGATAAACTTTTCCCCGTAACATCAGTATCATTTACTTTAGTAACAATATCGCCAATTTTAACACCAGCTTTACTAGCAGGACTTCCATCAAAAACATTACCTACACTAATAACACCATCTTTAAGCATTACTTCTATACCAATACCATCATAAGTACCACTTAACTCTTCATTAAAGTCATCACTAGCATCACCACTAAAATATGTTGCATAAGGATCATCTAAATAATTAATCATTCCTTGTATTCCCGCATCAATAAGTTCTTCTTTATCAACATCTTCATAATAGTTATTAACAATATTATCATAAGTACTAACAAGTTCGTCCAACTCATCACCACTAGAGGAATTATCACTAAACACAACAAAATTAACTATATTACCTAAAAGAAAACCAAACATAATAGCAATTATCATGATAATAATAACTTCAGAAAAATTAAAGCCACTTCTTCTTTCTACAATTATTTCTCTAACATTACTATTATCATCTATTTCTTCTTTAGTAGTAATATCTTCTATAATATTTTCTTTATCATTATTCTTTTTCTTTTTAAACATTAGTATCACCCCACTGCTTTAATTTTATCACAAATAAAACAATATCTAAAGAAAAATATATATGTTTAATTCATCTTTACACTTACTAATGTAATAACTACATTAGCTGGTACAAATATATTACATTTTTATTGACATCTTTTATCTATTATGATACATTATGGATAGATGGGAGACTTGTATAAAAGATGGAGAAAGGAGAAATATGAAAAAAATTAAATTTATGTGAATTTTGTAAATTTAAGTAATTTTTGATACAAATATTTCAAATTCCTCTAGAGAAAATAGTAAATTGAACCCTTATTTTCTTTGAATTTACAAAATTACCTTTTTGCAATCATTTATAGACTATGCTATAACACTTGCAAGGAGGTAATCTGAAAAATAAAACTAAATTTATTTTAGGGAAAAACCTAAAAAAGGGCAGACTTCCCCTTACCCCAAGTTAAGTCGAAAATTTAACTATCAGAAATAGAGGCATTCTGATTAAGTATTTCTAATAGTTCATCAGATGTAAGCCCTAAAGAAAGTAATTGTTTAAGAGATTGTTTAAAGTTGTTTTTGGTATATTTTATTCTATCTTTATCAGAGGTTTCATTAGATGATAAGTCACAAGGATTCCAAGCCTCACCAGTAGATAGCATATGATAGATAGCAACTAAAATCTTTCTAGCAATAGCAATGATGGCACGTTTCTTACCACGACGTTTAGAAATCTTATTAAATTTATTAGCATAGTAAGTGTTAGTTTTATCTTTAACAGCATTATGTGCGACCTCAACTAGACAAGGCTTAAGATAAACACCAGCCCGAGATATTTTAACAGATTTCTTTTTACCAGCAGACTCATTACAACCTGGAGCGAGTCCAGCCCAAGAAGCAAGTCTATGATGACTAGAAAATTGTGACATATCAGTTCCTATTTCAGAAATAATAGTAATTGCAGAATTTCTATCAATACCAGGAATTGTCATAAGAAGATTAATATAATCTTCATAAGGAGCAACTAAAGTATCAACAGTTTCTCTTAAATCATTAATTTCGTTAGTTAAATAATC
>CAMMKE010000030.1 GCA_946497375.1 uncultured Mycoplasmatota bacterium | reverse complement strand
TTATTGGAACACCTGCTGCCATTAGACTCATACATCCTGCACAGATACTAGCTTGAGAACTACTACCATTACTTTCTAATATTTCTGAGACAACACGAATTGTATAAGGAAACTCATCTTCACTAGGTATAACTTGAAGTAAGGCTCTTTCCCCTAAAGCACCATGACCAATCTCACGTCTACCAGGGGCCCCATATCTACCTGTCTCACCTACTGAAAATTGTGGGAAGTTATAGTGCAACATAAATCTCTTTTCATCTTCTAAACTTAAACCATCAAGAATTTGATGCTCGCCTAAAGCTCCTAAAGTTGTAACAGCAAGGCACTGTGTTTCACCTCTTGTAAACAAAGCAGAACCATGGGTTCTAGGAAGTATATCTATATCAGTAGAAAGTGGTCTAATCTCATCCATTTTCCTACCATCACTTCTGATTTTTTCTTTAACAACAATATTTCTAAATAAACGATATTCTACATCACTAAATATCTTCTCTACTTTAACAAGTAATAAATCTAACCCTTCATCTTCTAAGTCTTTATTATCTTCTCTATATTTTTCTAATAAATTATCTTTTATTTCATCAATTTTACCATAACGTTCTAACTTCTCTTTAATCCTTAAAGTTTCATCTAAGTCTTTCTCTATAAGGTTAGTTACTTCATCTCTTAAATCATCTTCAATAGTTAAGCTTTCATATTCAAAAGGAGTAACACCAATATCAGAGACTATCTCACTTTCCCACTTACATAACTCTTTAACTGCTTCATGACCTTTCATTAAACCTTCAAGCATAATCTCTTCGTCTACTTGTTTAGCACCTGCTTCTACCATGTTAATAGCTTGGCTTGTACCAGCGACAGTAAGGTCAAGTTCGCTTCTTTCTAACTCTTCTACAGTTGGATTAATGATATACTCTCCATCAATATATCCTACTTTAACACCAGCGATAGGGCCTAAGAAAGGTGCTCCACTTATCATAGTTGCTAAAGATGAACCAAGCATTGCTGTTAGTTCAGGAGAACAATCTTGATCAACCGATAGAACTGTATTAATAACTTGTACTTCATTCTTAAAATCTTCTTTAAATAAAGGTCTCATTGGTCTATCGATCATTCTTGCTGCAAGAGTAGCAGCTTCAGTTGGTCTTCCTTCACGTTTTATAAAACCTCCTGGGATCTTTCCAACAGAATAAAGTTTCTCTTGATAATTAACTGTCAATGGAAAGAAATCACTTAATAAATTAGCTTTCTTATTAATAACAGTAGCTGTTAATATAACAGTATCATTATATCTAACTAAAACAGAACCGCTAGCTTGTTTAGCAAGTTCACCATGTTCTACTACTATCTTCTTTCCATAAAAATCATATTCATATACTTTCTTACTCATCTTACTTCCCTCTTCTTTCTCTATATTTCTTTAATACCATTCTTTTTTCTTCCATAGGTCCATCATACTTTACTACTGATAAATAAGGAGTCATTTTAGGATCTACAAAAAATCCACCAGCTTCACTAAAATCCTTATTAGAATACTTTATCTCTGTTTCTAAATCAATAAATTCACTTTCATATAAAACTCCACGACTAAGAGTAGATAATTCACAACCTTTCTTTATTCGATAAAGTAAAGCTTTCTCTTTAATTATTTGACTCGATATATGACACTTAGCACCCCAATACATCATAGGTAAATCATAATTATAGCCTCTTACAAACTTATAGTTAGTAGTTTGTTCTATATTCCCTATAAAAATATTACTAACATCAAGCTTTTTACTTCTATCTTTTTCAAACGTTCTAATTATTGTTCCCTTTAGTTGATGTTGAAATTTCTTTAATCTAGTATAAGGAATTAATTTATCTACCTGAATATCACTAGGTTCTACATATTCTTTAGTCATTAAATTAATAACTTTATCTCTAGATTCTCTATAAAGTAATATTTCTTTATTATCTAAAGTAACTCCTATATAAACATTATTAGTATTCATACTTCCTCCACAAATCTATTATATAATAACAGAAAAAGAAAGAAAATTCTACTCTTTCTTTCTATATTTTATCAATATAATAATCTTTAATTAATTTTTTCACTTTAGGATCAACTATATTTTCTTTAACAACCACACTATTTTCATCAACAAAAGGAACATAAATACCATCACTAGTATGCTTACTATCTCCTATGATAATATCCCCAAGGATAAAGACTCTTCCTATATCATTACTAATTGCTAATTCAGAATTTATTAGTTTTCTCATAGCAGTTCTTTCTAATTCTAGTATTCTTGAACATATTTTAATAATTTTTGTCTCATCACTAAGAGCTCTAACTTTAGGTGGAAAATATTCTAATGGTACATATCCTTGTTGCTTAGTTCTAAGTAATGCCACACTTCTATCTAGTAATACACTTTCAGTATGCTTTAAATCTATATATCCTCTAATACTACCTGTTACAAAATTAACTACATTGTAAGGACTGTCACTTCTATTAAGAAATGTTGTCATATAATTATTTTCATTATTATCATCTTTTCTTTCCTGTAAAAACTCTAAAATTCCTTTCATATATTATTCCTCTTTTCTATCAATATATTTTGTACTTCTTATGTAAGAAAGAAAAAGAACTCTTTGAGTTCTACTTTCTTAAACCTAATTTTTTAACTACTTCACGATATTTTGCAACATCCCTCTTAGCTAGATAATTAAGCATATTACGTCTTTGTCCAACTTTCATTAAAAGACCTCTTCTTGAATGATGATCATGAATATGAGTCTTTAAATGCTCTGTTAAATTTTGAATCTCTTTAGTTAAAATTGCTATTTGTACAGAAGCAGAACCAGTATCATGTTCATTAACACCAAAATCTTTAATGATTTGTTGTTTCTCTTCTTTTGTTAAAGCCATATTTACCTTCCTTTCCTAAATTTATTCACCTTATTCTCGGTAATTGGTGTAAGGAAGAACTCCAACTACTAGGAATAGGTAACGCTTATAATATACTATATTTTTCTTATTTTGTCTATTATTTTTAAGAAAATTATGTTAAAATCACTATGGTGATAATATGGCAAGCGCACTTATACATATAGCAGTGGCAAAAGAAATTAATAATAATTTACAAATGAATGAAAAAGAACTATTCTTAGGAGCAATTGCTCCTGATATTAGTAGACAATTAGGTGAAACTAAAGTAAAGGGACACTTTTTACCTAATGCAGATACTGATATACCTATTCTTAAAAATTTTTTAAATAAATATGGAGATAAGTTAACAAACTCTTTTATTATGGGATATTATATTCATTTATTTACAGATTATCTTTGGTGGAAGTATTTTATACCTGAAATAACTAATAGTAACGATTATATAAAATTATTAAATGGAAGCCAAGTAAAGTGCAATAAAGAAGAAATAGCCAAAATTATCTATAATGATTATAGTAATTTAAATATTCTTTTAATTGAAGAATATAATTTAGACTTATCTTTGTTTTATGAAAATATAGAAATACCAAATATTAATTTTGAAGAAATTCCTCTTGATAAGTTACATATTTTAGTTAATAAAATGGGAATAATAATAGAAAACAGTAAAAAAGGATATACATATTCTTTTAATATTGAGAATATTAAAAAATTTATAAAGATATGTACAGAAATAATTTACACTGATATAAAAACGAGACTCAATTAGTCTCGTTTAACATTTTAAAGCACTTTAATTTATTATTAACATTCTGATAAATTGCTATTACTCTATTATCTTTAATAAATAGCACTTTGTCTTTAATATTATAATCATTATTTATAGATGCTCCATTAACAACCTTCTTATAGTCATTATCATTAATTTCTATTGTTTCTATATCTAGAGCTTCACTTATATTAATTAAGTTACTATTTATAGTTACATCATCTAATTCTATAGCATTATCTAAACTAAACTTACCTTGTCTTGTTCTTTTTAAACTACTCATAGTACAAGGTATATCTAAAAACTCTCCCATATCTTTAATTAAACTTCTAATGTAAGTTCCTTTAGAGACAACACATCTAAACTTAAAGAAGTCTTCTTTATAATCTAAAAGTTCTAACTCTTTAATTGTAACTTTTCTTTTAGGTAGTTCTACATCTTTATTACTTCTAGCATATTCATATAACTTTTTACCATTAACTTTAATAGCAGAGTACTTAGGAACAGTTTGTAAATACTCTTTTTTAAACTCTTTAAATAAATTATCTAACATATCTTTAGATATTTCTTTATCACTTGTCTTTACAATATTACCTTCCAAATCTAAAGTATCTGTTTCTACTCCTACCTTAACAGAAGCGATATACTCTTTATCAGTACATGTTAATAATTCATTTATCTTTGTTGCCTTATTAATAGTAATTACAAGTAATCCTTCCGCTAATGGATCAAGGGTTCCATTATGACCTATTTTCTTAGTATCAAAGACTTTCTCTAACTTATTAACAACATCTCTAGAAGTTAAGTCCTTAGGTTTATTTACTAATAAAACACCACTTTTATTATATAACTCATCATACTCTTCCAAAGTTAAATTATTATCTGTTATGATATTAGCAGTGCTTTTACCTACATATCTATAATGCCATGGCTCATAACTATAACCCGTTATATCTTCTTTACCTTTAGGATATCTAAGTATTAAACCATAATCTTTTAATTTATCTATTATTATTGCAAATATATCCATATATGGTGTTAAATCTTGATATTCATCTACTACTTTACCATTAACTATTATATCTATATCAAAACAAAGTCCAGTATGATGTTCTGAAAAACCTGGTTCTGCTACATATTTTTTAGTATAAGCACTACCAAAAATCTCTAAATACTTCTTTTTAGTCTCTATTTGTTCTTCAATACTTCTATAACCACTATTTATAGATATTTTAATATTATCTTTTTCTAAGTCTTTTTTTAATTCTAAGTAAGCTTTTAAAGTTCTTTTTTCTAGTAGATACTCATCCCCTACTTCATTAGTTATTCTTTGTAAAATAACATTGTTAGAACAAGACTTTTTATAAGGATGAGTTTTATTAACCAAAATTTTATAGTTCATCTTATTCCTCATTTATCTTATCTATAATTTCATCAATATGCTCTCCATAGGAAATAGACTCATCATATAAAAATTTAAGTTCTGGAATATGTCTTATCTCTATTCTTTTAGCAAGCTCACCTCTAATAAAACTACTAGCATTATTTAAAGCTTTTAGTGTCTCATCTTTTTTTTCTTGATCTAAAACAGTTACATATATTTTAGAGTAACTTAAGTCATTAGAAGTATCACAATCTGTAACTGTTACAAACTTAAATCTCTCATCTTTTACTTCTAACATTAATATTTTACTTACTTCTTCCATAATCATATGATTTATTCTTTCAATCTTAATATTCATCAAAATCAGTCCTTTCTCTAAAATAAGTATAGCATAATTTAGAAAAATTAGATATAATAAGCTTGTTTGGGGGGATACTTATGTTGAATAATCAAAAAATAATTGATGAATTAAAAAGTGAAAACATTGATAGAATTAATTTCTTTAAAGACAAAATTAAAGAGGAATTAACAAAGATGAATATTTCAGGAGAAGAAGAACTTGTAAATAACATTTTAAATACTGCTATTGAATCATGTGATGATAATGTTAAAATACCTTTTTTATTTCATCTAAAAGCTGTTATAAAAAATATAGTTTCTAAAGATGAAAAAACTAAGACAGGAATATTTACAAAACTAGAATATAACATTATATATCTTTATTTAAATAAAGAAAATGGTAAATACTTATCTAAAGGTATTATCGCCGACAGATTAAATGTTAATATGAATGAAATATTAAAGACAATAAATAAACTTAACGAAGATAATGATGAGATAGAAAAAGTTTTTCCTAATTATAAAGACAAAAGAAAAGAAAGAGAAACTTATTTTGAAAAACAAGTAACAGTTTTATCTGAAGAGAAAATTTTACTTATTGGAGAATTTTGTGGAGGTTTTGGAAAAAGTTTAACTATTGATCAAATAGCTAAAAAGTATAATAGAAAATTTATAGATGTAAGAAATGAATTAGTTAAAGCCTTTATGTCATTAAAAAAGACTAAAAACTTAGATTTAATATTAGAAAGATATCCTAATATTAAAGATGATATATTTAGAAAAAGTAAAGCTTTAAATATACCTTTACAAATAGATAGTAAAAATAAAATGAAACTTAATTTAGCTACTAAAATTTTAAATCAAGCTATACCATTTAACCCTAAATATATTACAATGCTTGACCTTTTATCTAGTTATAGTAAAAAAGAAATATCTATTAATATGATAAAAGAGGCTGGTTTTAAAGACGTTTCAGATTTTATAGAATCAAGGAAAAAGTTTTTTGATAAAGATGTTAAAAAGCCTAGCGTTATAGAATGTATCAATAATTCATATAAAGAATTAGATATAGAAAAATTAATTAAACAGCCAAGATTATCTAGCTTTGAATATAAAGTTTTAAATATTTTATGTGAAAACGATAGTGTATCTGAAAAAATATTAAGTGAAAAATATAATATTTCTTATCGTTCTTTTATGCAAGCTAGATCTAGAGTAATAAATAAATTAAAAGACAATAATGACCTACTTGAGATGGTATTATTAGTAATGCCAAATTTGGATTTAAATAGATTGGATGCTTATTTTACAAATGATGAGATAAGTATTCTAACAATATTAAATGAAAATCCTAATATTAGCAATAAAGAATTATTAAAAAGAACTGATCATGATAAAGCAAGTGATTTTATTAGCAAGAAAGGTGTACTTTTAAAAAGAATTAGAAAAAATAATACTCTATCAGAAATTGTTTCTTTAAAATTTCCTAATATTAAAATCAAAGAACCAACTATTAAAGGAAAATTATCAGAAGATGAAAGAAACTTAATTATTTGGTTAAAAGACAAACAAGACAAGAGTTCTGTTGTTGATGAAACTATGAAGAAAAAATTATTTACCAAATTAAGAAATAATGAAGCTTTAAAAAGAGAAGCTTTGACTATTAATCCTGAACTTGTATTAACCAAAAATATTACAGGAATATCACTTACTTTTACTAGTATGGAAGTAGATTTTTTGCAAGAGTTTTGTTTAGTTAAAGATAATAATCTTATCTATCAGTCATTGGAAGATATAGCTAAATCTTTAAATTTGTCTAAAAGTATAATAGAAATTGCTAGAGGATCATCTAAAGCTAAAGTCATAAAAAATATGATCGTGGGAAATAATTTAGATAATTTGTTATGGACTAATTTTACTGATGAATTCATAACTAGAGATAATTTTTCTCATATAAAAAGTATAAATATAAATGAAGAGTGCCTTAAAAATATAAGTATTAATAATATTAAAAGCACATTAAATGAAGGAATAAAACTATTAGAGAAATCAATATTTAAAGATTATGTAAGTGGTTGTAGTGAAAAAGAAAAAATTATACTAGCACTTAGATTAGGTTTTTTTAATAATAGATTCTTTACTAGTAGTGAAGTTGCTAATCTCTTAAATGTAGATGAAAATTATGTTATTGATTTAACTAAAGACTGTTTAAGTAAATCAAAAGAAGCTTTTATAAATTCTAACAAAAATTTAAGTAAAACTAAAAAGTAGGAATCTCTCCTACTTTTTTATCTCTCTACTTCTACAAGTTCATATACTTCGATAGTATCTCCTTCTTTATAGTCTTGGAAGTTATCTAAAGTAAGTCCACAATCATGATCTTTAGATATTTCTTTAACTTGATCTTTTTCATGTTGAAGTGACTTTATAGAGCCATTATAAATGACAATACCATCTCTTATTACTCTAGCTTTATCATTATTTTTAATAATACCTGAAGTTACATGACAACCTGCAATCATACCAACTTTAGAAAATTTAAATAGTTGACGTATCTCAGCTGTACCAGTAACTTTTTCTTCATAAATTGGCTCTAACATACCTTTCATAGCTTTTTCCATATCTTCAACAACTTTATATATAATATCGTACGTTCTAATCTCGATACCATATTCTTTTGCCATATCTTGAACTTTATTACTTCCTCTAACATTAAAGCCAATTACTATAGCATTAGAAGCCCCTGCAAGAACAATATCACTTTCTGTAATACCGCCAACTGCACCACGAATAATATTTATTTTAACGCCTTCTACATCAATCTTTTCTAAAGATGACCTAACAGCTTCTAAACTACCATTAGTATCTGCTTTTAATACTACATTTATCTCTTTTAAACCTTCATTAATTCTACCAAATAACTCCTCTAAACTCATACCAGTTCTATTAGTATCAGCTTCTTTTTCTCTTAAAGCTCTATCACTTGCAATCTGTTTAGCTTGTTTTTCCGTTTCAAAAGCCATAAATTTATCTCCAGCACTTGGAACACTAGATAGTCCTGTTATCTCTACTGGCATAGATGGAGGAGCAGTGGTTATGTTTCTTCCTAAATCATCTTTAAGAGTTCTAACTTTACCAAAAGCTGTTCCTACAACAATAGGATCACCTAATCTTAAAGTACCATTTTGGATTAACAAAGTTGCAACTGCTCCTACATGTTTATCCATTTTACTTTCAAGAACCGCCCCAGTTGCATAACGATTAGGATTAGCTTTTAATTCACTCATCTCAGCGATTAATAAAATGTTTTCAAGTAGTTCATCAACACCTTCTCCAGTTTTAGCAGAAATTTTAGTAACAATCGTATCTCCACCCCACTCCTCTGGAGTAAGTCCTGCTTCGACTAAACCAGTCATTACCCTATCTACATTAGCTTCAGGTTTATCTATTTTATTGATACAAACAATGATAGGAACTTTAGCAGCTTTAGCATGATCAATTGCTTCCTTAGTCTGAGGCATAACCCCATCATCTGCTGCTACGATAATGATAACTATATCAGTTACACTAGCTCCTCTTGCTCTCATCTCCGTAAAAGCAGCATGTCCTGGTGTATCGATAAAGGTTATCTTCTTACCTTTACATTCTACTTGATATGCTCCAATTTCTTGAGTAATACCACCAGCTTCTCCACCTGCTACATTACTTTCTCTGATGTAGTCTAAAAGAGTTGTCTTACCATGATCAACATGTCCCATAATAGTAACAACAGGAGGACGTTCTACTAAGTCTTCTTCCTTATCTTCAATCTCATAATTTTCAAAATTAGAAATATCTGCCGTCTCTTCTTTTTTTACTGTTTTATTATAATCTAAGGCAAGTACTTCAACACTATCAAAACTAAGAGAATTATTTAATGTTGCCATAATCCCTAGCCCCATTAATTTCTTAATAATTTCCCCTGTAGAAACATCTAAAAGATCTGCAAGTTCTTTAACAGTCATACCTTCTTTATATAGTAAAACATTCTTATCCACTACTTGTTCATTACTTTGTAGTTTCTCTTTATGCTTATAGATATTTTTTCTTTCTTGTCTAAAATTACTCTTATCTTTATCTTGCTTCTTAACTTTCTTTACTTTACTTGTCTTAATCTCGTGGTCATTTGTAAGATTAGCTTCATAAGCAATTTGTTCAGCTTTCTCATCTAAAGAGAAGTCTTTAATCATCTCTTCATCTGGAGCATCTTCTACATAATCTTCTTCATCTTGAAAAGAATTATCTAGAAGGATAATCTCATCATCACTAAGAAATCTATCTAAATCACTTGTATCCATAGAAAGACTTTCCATATGTTTAACTATATCTTCAACACTTCTATTAACATCTTCTGCATATTCTCTTATTGTCATATAATCACCTCACTCTAATATTTTTCTTATTTCATCATATACCTCATTACTAATATTACATTCTAATTTTCTCTCTAAACTCTTTTTCTTAATCGCTTCATCTAAGACTTTTACATCTCTTTTAATATATGCACCTCTACCGTTCATTTTTCCAGTTAAATCAACTTTTACTTCGCCTTCTTTATTTTTAACTACTCTAATAAGGTCTCTTTTATCTAATTTTTCTCCTGTAACAACACAGGTTCTAAGAGGAATCTTTCTAGTTTTCATAACTACCTCCTATTCTTCTGATTTTATACTAATACCCATCTCTTTAGCTTGTTCACTAGTTTTAATATCTATTTTATATTTAGTAAGTCTAGTAGCAAGTTTAGCATTAAGACCTTTCTTACCAATAGCAAGTGAGAAGTTATCTCCATCTGCTATTACTAAAGCTTCTTTTTTCTTTGGATCAGTAATTAATACTGTTACATCTTTAGCAGGACTTAAGGCATTAGCGATAAATACTGCAGGATCACTATCATATTTAACGATATCTACTTTCTCACCATTAAGTTCTGTTATAATAGAGGCAATACGACTACCCCTTTCTCCTATACATGCTCCAATAGGATCAACTTTAGGATTCTCTGAGTATACTGCTACTTTACTTCTAACCCCTGCTTCTCTTGCAACACTATATAAAAGTACTGTTCCATCAACAAGTTCTGGTATTTCACTTTCAAATAGTCTTTTAACAAAGCCATAATGTCTTCTACTTAAAAGTACAAGTAAACTTCTACCATTATTATCTACTTTAGTAACATAGACTTTAATCTGACTACCCATCTTTATCTTTTCGCCAGGTATAATATCTTTCTTAGGTAAGATACCATTAGTACGTCCTAAGTCTATAAAGTAGTTATCAGTATCTTCAAGAGCAACTGTACCAACAAGTAATTCATCTTGTTTATCACCAAACTCATCAGTAATACTACTACGCTCAGCTTCTCTAATCTTTTGAATAACTACTTGTTTAGCAGTACTTGCTGCAACTCTACCAAAGTCTTTAGGAGTAACTTCAGTATCAATAGTATCTCCAACATTAACAGTCTTATCTATCTTTCTAGCATCACTAAGTTTAATCTCAGTCCCAGGATTAAAGAAACTAATCTTTTCTTTATCATCCTCTTCCTTCTCCTTAGCTTTCTCTTCTTCTTTAAACTCTTTTTCACTGATTTCAGTATCTAAATCATCATCTTCAGCATAACGCTCAAATAAAGCATCTTCATACTCTTCTTTAGTCATCTTATCATCAGGTACAACAGTTAAATATGAATATACTTTAATATCACCATTATTTTCATTAATTAGAACTTTTACATTATTATTTTTACTTTTAGCATTCTTCTTATAAGCACTAGTTAAAGCATTTCTCATCGCTTCAAAGATAACTTCTTTATCTATATGCTTTTCTTTAACTACTAAGTCAACGGCTTTAAGAAACTCTTTTCCATTCATTTTACACATCTCCCTTCTCTTTAGAATGAATATCGAGTACATCGATATCATCACATAAATTATTCTCATCCATAATTGGATTAATGATTTTAGTCGCTTCTGTTATTTTATTAACATCAATTACTTCATCACTATCAAGTTCAATATTTAATGATTTAACTCCTTCTAGAGTAGAATAATAAACACTACTAACAAATAGTCCTAAGTCTTTAATTTTATCTTCTATTAAAGATTTTACTTTACTTTCCATTACTACCTCCTTACAAATTAAAGAGCGAAGTCTTTTAAACTTCACTCCTTTCTTGCAATTAATTATACTATATAAAATTATTTTTGTCAAAACTCATATTTAATGATATTATTATATAGTAGGTGATGAATATGAAAAAAGAAAGAATATTAGAGATATGTAAAGGACTACTAACATTTCTTATATTTTATTTTAGTAGTTATTTACAAGTAATACCAATCGCACTATTTAATATTGATGTTAAAAATTATACAGCAAGTGACTTAGCGATAGTAAACACGTTTACAGACTTGATGTTAGTATTAATATTAATAATTTTATACTTCAAGGAGTTAAAAAAAGAATTTAAGACTTTCAAAAATAGTTGGAAATTAAGTATGGATACTGCTTTTAAGTACTGGTTTATAGGTTTAATGATTATGTGTATATCGAATATAGCGATAGGTTTAATAACTAATCTAAATACTTCTAGTAATGAAGCTGCTGTACAAAATTTAGTTAGTTCTACCCCTTATTTAATGTTATTTACAGCAGGTATCCTTGCTCCTATTGCAGAAGAATTAACATTTAGAAAAGGTGTATCTAAGATATTTAAAAATAAATGGGTATATGCAACAGCTTCTGGATTAATATTTGGTCTATTACATGTAATAGGTAGTGGTAATATCTTAGAGTATTTATATGTTATTCCATATGGTAGTTTAGGCTTTTTCTTTGCTTTAACTTATTATGATACTAAAAGTATTTATCCATCTATTATAATGCATGCTATACATAATAGTGCTTTAATACTTTTATCTATATTTACATATTAAAAACGTCCTAAGACGTTTTTATTTTCTTACATTAACATTTTAATTTCTTTTTTCTTTAAACCAGTGTAGTCCATTACTTTATTAATACTTTCTCCTTCTTTTATACCATCACTTCTTGCAGAATTTACTTCTTTTCTATGTACTATCTCAGCATTATAGTATGCTCCAAAATCATCATCTAATCCTAATTGTTTTAATTTTTCCATAATTATTTTTCCCTTTTTCTAAATTCAAAAAGATGATGGTATCTTATTTTAGTAGATATAGTTGAAACTTCTACATTAATGCAGTTATTTGTTTCTTAGATAGTCCTGTCGCTTTCATTATATCTTTAACAGATAAATTCATTTTGAGAAGATTCTTTGCAATAGATTTCTTCTCATTATTAGCACCTTCTTTTCTGCCATCACTTCTAGCAGAATTTATCTCTTTTCTATGTACTATCTCTGCATCATAATATGCTCCAAACTCATCATCTAAGCCTAATTGTTTTAATTTTTCCATAATTATTTTTCCCTCCTTTAAATCTCCTACTATTCTTTCCATTTCTTCATAAGATTCGGCTGTTAACATAGATAAATATGTTTCATATTTATTGGTACCATCATAGATAATGCCTTTATACTCCCCTAAATCTATTGTAATTATTCTTACATCTTTTAAATAAGCTTTAGATTTATAATCTTCTAACTTATAATCTTTTTCATTCCATTTCTTTACTTTATCACTTTTTATCTTATTATTCAGATTTATTTGCGTTACATATCTATGATAATACTGTTCTCCTTGTAAATAACCGTTACCGGCAAGGCGTAGAGCATATTTAATATTCTTTATCATAGTATGATCATAAACAAATTGATTAAATTCTAAATTAACAAGATTATTCTTATAAAGAAATATAGTATCTGCTCTATAATCTTTAACCTTATTACCTGTATTAAGTTCATTGTCTATTGCCGTATAAGGCTTAAGGTCAATACCTGTTGTGAATTTAATAAAGTCTTCATAAAACCACTTGTAATGGTCATCTTTAACTAGGGCTTTTGCAGTTGTATCAGCCATTAATTATATAAATCTAGGTACTTTATTCATAAAGTTCCTCCTTTCTGCAAGTGTTATAGCATAGCTTATAAATGATTGCAAAAAGGTAATTTTGAAAATTGACCTCCAAAACAGGAACCAATTTAGTAAATTCGCCAGGGGAAAATGAAAATTTCACCCTAAAAGTACCTACAATTTACAAAATTAATACTTTTCCAAGAAATTTTAAATTTCCTCCTTTCTCCATCTTTTATACATCGCCTCTTATATCTATAATGTATCATAATGGATAGTATTAGTCAAGAACAAATAAAACAAACAAGTTTGTTTTTACCTTGTCGTTACCTCCAAGGATT
>CAMMKE010000029.1 GCA_946497375.1 uncultured Mycoplasmatota bacterium | reverse complement strand
ATACTAAACCAGGTAAATCTTCAAAAGTAAAAGTATTCTTTTCTTTTGGCTCATTGTCTTTAATCTCTTTTACATCTTTATTACTATAATACTTTTCTATATCTTTAATCATATCACTATATAAAGCTGTTGTTTTTTTACTTCTAAAAGTAAAATATTTTCTTAAACTAGATGAAAGTCCACTACTCTCTAACTCTTTTTTAATCTTATCGTAAGTATTATTTATAGTAGTTTTTGCTTTATTATCTTTAGCATTATCCAGTAATTTATTATACTCTGCCATTAAAGCTGTAATAACTTTATCTTGATTATTTTTTAAATAAGTACTAGCCATTAAAATAGTTCTTTCAATTTTTGCTTCTATATTCGAAATGTACTTATCATCAATATTATCATAGATATCTCTAATTACTTCTTTTGGTAAGATATTAAAGTCTTTTATACAAAAATCTTTAAGAGGTAATACTTTCTCTTTTTCTAGATAAGCGATATAATTATCAATTACTGTTTTATAATCTAATGACATTTTAAATTTATTAGCATTAAATTCTGTATCACTAATCTTTTCTTTAACAAGAGAAAAGTCTTCTTTCAAATATTCTTTAGTAAATTCTTCATAAGTAAGCTGTGGTACATCAGTAACATCTAAATCTGGCAAAACAGAAGATATATATTTAATAAAAAACTTATTAGGTCCTATTATCATATACTGATTAGATTTAATTTTATTACGATAGTTATAGACAAGATAAGCAATTCTATGTAGGGCTACTGTAGTCTTACCAGAACCTGCTACACCTTGAACTATAATATTATCGCTTAAATCTCTTCTAATAACTTCATTTTGTTCGCTTTGAATAGAACTAACTATATTTTTTAATCTATTATCAGCATTAACACTTAAATATGGTCTTAAAATATCATCATTAGCGACAGTATCTACATCATTAAAAGATATTAACTTACCACTTTCAATATCATATTGTCTTTTTAGACTAAGAGTACCATTTATAATACCTTCTGGTGCTTTATATGAAGTCTTACCTAAATTACTATCATAATATAAAGATGCAATAGGAGCACGCCAATCAACTGTTACAGTATTTTGATCAAAATCAGTAACACCAACTTTACCAATATAGCACATACTCTCAAATTCTTTTTCATCTTTAAAGTCTATTCTAGCAAAGTATGGTTTCTTTAATCCTTCAGTTAGTATTCTTTCTTTATTTTCATACTGTCTAAGTAAAGCATCTAAAACTTCAGGATTATGTTGATATTTACTTGGAAGTGATCTTATTACTAGCTTTAAATCCTCTAATACTTCTTTATATTGTTCTAATATTTCGTCTAATTTTCTTTTTTCAAAAGCTTCATCATAAATCATAATACATCCCCCTTAAACCTAATTATCTTATAATTACAGATTCAAAAAATCTTTCTTGAAACTCAGTTAAAGCTTTTATTTGATCATCAGTATAATTAACACCCTCTGGCACTACAATTATTTTATCATCATCATCGTTAGTTCTATGAATAACTGCAATGCATTTACCTTTATAATTTTCTACTGGATCAAATACTCCTAATAAATAAGCATCTAACTCTTCTCCATCGCCACTAATTACATTAGGTACATAACCATAATTAACAGTATAAACAAAGCCATGTTTAGGATGTTTAGTACCTAAAGCTCTATCTATAACAATATTAACTTCCTTACCTATAAAATTTTTAGAATCAATTTTTTCCATCATAATCATCCCTTTCTATTAATATATTAAGTATAACATACTTGAGGTTTTAAATAAATGGATTTTTACTTGCATGATATTCTAACCCACTAGTTTTATATAATTTTAAAACTTTCTGATTAATATTATTATAGAAACTCTCATCATTCCTAAGCTTTTCTTCTACATAACTATCAAGTATTTTTTTATCAGTTTTAACAATATCTAAAACATCTCTAAAAAACAACAAATCTTGTTTTTTTAATTTCATAACTTCCCCATAAAAATCATTCATTTCCATATCGCTAATAGCTTTAGGAGCATTTAAGGGATCAACTGCCATATCATATATTTCACTATGAGCTTTATGCCATCTTTTAAGAGCAGAATAGATTTTTCTAACATCTTCATTATTAATAATATACTTATTATTGTTGTCTACAAAATTACTCTCTAATAAAGTTCCATTATTACGAAGTTTACTATTTAATTTAGTTCCTTCGGCACTATACATTTCACTAAATATTCCTTTAGTAACTGTAAAATCATATTTATTAAGAAAATTATAATTATCTTCTAATTCATTTATAGTTGTTTCTTTATCAAAAAGAATAAATCCCATTTGTACTAAATAATTGTATTTCTTAAATAATTCTAAAGCCATTTCATTATCTTCTAAAGTCGCTGCTTTATTCATTCTTTTTAAAGCTGTAGGACTACCATTTTCAATACCACAAGCAAAAGAAAAAAATCCTGCTCTTTTTAAATCATATAAAATATTATCAGTTACTTTGTCCGCTCTAATTTGCCCTCTTAATTTAACTTTTATACCTCTTTTTTCAATCTCATTAGCAAAGTCATATGCCCATTTCTCATCACGAGTTCCATCAATAAAACTATCATCTACCATCTTAATATAAGTGATACCTTTATTATATAACTCTTCTATCTCATCTACTATATTTTCAATACTTCTTGTTCTCCACACCTTACCTTTACTTAATCTGAAAAAGGAAATTACAGAACAAAACTCACAGTTACCACTACACCCTCTTGAAGTAACCATATTAACAGTAGATTTCTTTTTCTTAAGAACAGGTATCATTTCTCTACTTGGAAAAGGTAATTCATCTAAATTATCTAATAATTTTTTTGAAGGGTTATGATGAATATTACCTTCTTTCTTATAACTAATATTCTCTATATTTTCAATAGACATATTTTTACTTAAAGCATCTGCTAATTCTACTAAGGTTTCTTCTCCTTCACCACGAGCAACTATATCGGCATTAGCGTTTAAATAATCTTCTGGATAAAAGGTAGGTCCAAACCCACCACAAACTATTTTTAACTCTTTATTATGCTTTTTTAGCATGTTAATTAGTTTAATAGTAGGTTCGGTATTAGACATATATGAAGATATACCAACATATAAAATGTCTTTATCTTTTATTATTCTTTCATAAACTTCTTCAACTGATAATTCATTTAGCCATCCATCTATAACAGTTACATTATAGCCTTTCTCTTGTAAAGCAGATTTTAAATATAATATACCTAAATTTTCCTCTGATGTTCTATGTGTTTTAGGTGCTAAAGTCGTTAAAATTATCTTATTTTTCAATTATTTTCACCAACCTTTTAGGAAGTTCATCAAGAGACCCCTTTGCCATATGAACTTTCGTATTTTCCAAAGCTATTTTTATATCATTATATAAAGCTAATAAATTTTCTTCAGTCTCCAAACTAGGCATCGGATAGTCAAAACCAGTTATTAAATTGTAGGTTCCCTTTATCTGTTTTGATAATTGTTCATACAAATAAAGAATTTGATCCACATAATTTTTGGTACTAACAAAATTTTCTCCGGCACTAGACCCTAGTAGATTAATTTGAAAAACATCAGTTATGTGTCTTTCTTTATCAGTAGCAAAATTTTCTTCCGTTAGAAAATCATTAATAATAATTTTCCTTTTCCATAAATCTTCTCCATCATAACTAGGGAGATTCTCTTCTATATCTTTAAAACTATTCTTAATTACTCCATATCTCATCTCTATATCTTTAGTTCCAATTAAAGATGTAAAAAGTCCATCTTTAACTGTTAACAAAGTATGATCATTAGAAATAAGTTTGTAATCATAATCTTTTATTAATTTGTATGCAAGTGATGTTTTTCCTGCTCCTCCATCTCCTATTAAAAGAATAGATTTGTCATTATCATATTCTAAAGAAGAACTATGTAATAAGTATTTACTTTTTTTTACCAGATCATTTGTGAACATTGTTAATAATACATAAACTAAATCTGGAAAACGCATTTCACTTTCTTTAGTGGTCATATAAGCAAAATTATTTTCTTTATCAAAAATCATCTGTTTTTTAGCATCTTCTAATAAGAAAATAGTATTATTTTTATAATTATTATTATCACAATAATCTTCTATAAATATTTCCCTTATAGGGATAGTTTTTGTAATTGATGAGGGATTATTTTTAAATTTATAAACTATACTTTCTAAATTAGTAATAACAACTAATTTAGAATATTCACTTATCGATAATGATATTTTCTTCATATTCTCAGCCTCTACTCATAAAAATAATCTGGAAATTCTCTAAAATTATTATTTTTTCTTGACATTTTAGAACATACTGGACAGCTTTCTTCTTTGTAATCTTTTAGAAATTGTAAAACTATTTTAGTAGTTCTTTCTCTGCAAGATTTAATTGTCTCTACATATTGATTTTTCTTTTTATTTACTTTTAGATTATCAACATAATCTTTTCTGCTATTAGGATCATCAATCTGTACTGCAACTGCTGCATAACAAATTTGATTTAATCTAGCACATGTCGCTTCACCATCACAAGTTTGCCCTACAATATCCCAACCTTGTCTATTATAAAACTCAAGTTCTTTTTTTGTCTCTATTCTAGGATAACCATAGAATGATACATAAGTAGCATTTTGTTTAACAGGAAATTGCATCTTTTCACTCGCTTCACATAGTTTTTTTGTTAGGATTGGACAAAATGGTTCATACATTTCAGCATTGTGAAAAGGTTCATTTTGATTCCAATGAATATTATAATTACCCATACCTACTAAATCTCCTAATACATAAACACTTCCTTGTGGCATTTTAGGATTAATACCACCTACTACAAAAGTACCTATTAATTTTTTACAACCACTATTCTTAACCGCTTCTATAGTTTGTTCAAAGTTTATCTCGCTAGATGGTACTTTTTCACTATTAAACCTTCCATAAATTACTAAAACTGGGACATCATAAATATTGCCAACAAAACATCTATGAACAGGACCAAAAGAAGTATTAATAGTTACTCTTTTTAAATTAAATTCTTTAATAACTTCATCACTGCGCATTATAATTGCTATTTCTGGTTTAAAATTCATAAAATAATCCTCCCTTAATTTTTAAAGAACATCGTTGGTAAATATCCATCATGAACGGATATACGATCTTTCTTTAATACTTTATATTTTTCTTTTTCTATTGTGTCATTATTTTCTAAAGGACAATATGGATCTCTTTCCTCTAAAGTTCCATGCCATAAAATTCTTCTATCATAAACTCCACCCCTACACTTATCTTTTAAAGAACAATTATTACAATCAGAAGGAATTGGAGCATTCTCAAATGTTTCAAATTTAATCTTCTCTAAAACATTTGGTTGTAAAATATTGTATTTATTTTTATACTCATCTTTTATAAGATAAGTTGAAGGACAAATATTACCATCAGGTAAGATTCTAATACTATCAACTCCTGTATTTTCGACGATATTCTCTTGATTAGTTAATAAGTTTCCTAAAAGTATATCACTTAAGCCTATTATTTTATAATTAGTTCCAATATAGTTCAAAGTATTCATTAATGTATTATAGCTAAGTGTAAACTTTCTATTTATTTCCATATTTTCACTAACTGGTCTATAAATATTTAATCTTAAAATTGCATTGTTATCTTTAGCAATTTTAAATAATCCGTCAATATTATCTTTTTGCATTGTCTCTTCAAAGCCTACAAAAACTATTGTAGAAAGTTTAAGATCCTTTTTTAATTGTTTTAACATATTAATAGCCCAAGTATAAGCGGAAGGTTGCCCCCTAAAACTATTATGTTTCTCTTTATTAGCAAAGTCTAATGATACATCAACTTCATCAATGGCTCTTTTATAAATATCCATTTTCTCATCATCTTTAGATATTGCTTCATACAAATATCCATTTGTTGTAAGTGATTGTTTGATATCTGGGTAGTTACTTCTAACATGGTTTAAAAATGTAAAGAAATCATTACATATAGCATTTTCACCAGTACCATAGTTTATTGACTCAATCAATTGATGATTTTCATCAATAAATTTAATCCAATCGTCCACCCCTAAATTTTTAGAACTATCTCGTGTTTCTTTACTGTAGCAAAACTTACAGTTCATATTGCAAGCATTAGTTAACCCCCAACCAATATTATATTTTTTCATCTTAATCACCTCATTTAAAGTATATGATAGCAATTGCAATAAATCAATTATATAGTTTTTATATCTTATATAAAATTTTTTTATATAATTTTAAGACCTGTTTTTAACAAATGAAATAAACTTTTTAGCAGTAACTGACGGAATTTTATCCTTATAAATTATATAAATATCAAAAGTAGGTAAAGTAATATTTAAATCTATTTTACAGATATTATCATATAAAGCTATTGTCTTTTCAAAGAGATACCCTACACCTAAATTTTTCTCTATCATCTCGGCAATCATATCACTGGTCGATATCTCATAACTAGGATTAAAAGGAATTTTATTCTTCTCAAAAATTCGCATTAACTCTTTTGTACTACTTGAGGTACGCAAAGGTACAATTAATGGGTAGTTAAGAACTTTTTTAAGAGAAATTTTCTTATCTCTAAGTTCTGTCATTTTTCTATTACAAGCAAGAATACAATTTTCTGTAGCAATTTTATAAATTTCTACATTATTAAAACTATTATCTAAAGGAGAACTATCTATTAACACTTCTAATTCATTATTGTTAAGAAGTCTAAATAACTCTTTTGTAGGCTTACTAATAACTTTAATCTTTATATTTGGATATTCCTTTGTAAAATCACTTATAATATCTGTTAGTAAAAAAACTCCAATATGAGATGGAACACCTATTGATATTTGTCCACTATTTAAATTTACCAAATCATTTATATTTATCATACCTGTTTTTAAACTATTCAAAGACTGTTCTACATAAGGTAATAGCATTTCTCCTTCAGAAGTTAAAGTTAATGAGTAACTAGATCTTTCAAATAATTTTATTCCAAGTTGAGTCTCTAGTGTTTTTATACTATAACTAACACTTGGTTGTGTAACCCCTAAAGCTTCTGCCGTTTTTGAAAATGTACCATATTGACAAACATAATAGAATATTTTAAAAAGATTAACATCAATTTCTTCTAAATTCATAAGTCTTCCTCTTTTCTATAAGTTTTAAAGCTTTCTTAAGTTAGAAAAATTATATATCTGTTTTATTATTTAATAATTTCCAATTTAATTCCCATAAAGCGTTTTTATTACTATCCCATTTTAGTCTTGCTATAGCATCCTCATAAGACAACCATTCCATCTTAGTATGTTCATGTGATAATCTTATAGATTCATTTGTAGCATCTATTCCAAAACAATGCTCATAAATTAAATAAACATCTTCTCCCCATATAAATTCTTTTGTAACATTAACTACAGGAATAGTGCTAATAGATTTTAACTCTATAACTTTAGCATCATAGCTTATTCCAGCTTCTTCATTTGCTTCTCTTTTACAAGCTTCTAAAAATGTTTCCCCTTCTTCTACTCCACCAGCAATTGCTTGCCATCTTTCAGTCTTTCCTTTTCTACAAAAAATACCATATAAATAATTTCCTTTTTCATCTTTCTTATAAGGAAATGCTAAAATTTGATGTGGCTGTCTCATATTTCTCCTATCTTTAACGAATGACACGTAATCAATATTATCAAGTAAATCTGTACACTTAAGGATAACTGTTTCTATACCATAACCTATACAGTTTTTAAACATTACTTTATAACAATTTTACCTTTGCTTCCTCAACTTTATGAGGATTAGTTGTTAAATAAATTAATTTTTTCATAGCAATCTCCTAATTATTATACTTTTTTAAAAACTGGTTTGCTATCTTCAAATACTACATATCTATTATAATACTTTTCATAATATTCCTTAAAGATAAAATATCCCGTATCAATACCATTACCGCTTTCTATAATACTTTCAAACTCTTTTATAGAAACCCATTTAACATCTTGTACTTCATCTTCTTGTAATTTTAAATCTTTTATATCAATATTAGTTTTTAATAAAAACACTTCAACAAAATCATTTATTCGAGCATATGAACCAATAAATCTTAAATCTTCTTTATTTACTTGTATTCCCAATTCTTCATCTAACTCTCTAATTGCCCCTGTAATTGCATCCTCACCTAAAAGAACACCACCAGATGCTGTTTCCCACTTATTAGGATATTTTTTAGATGTAGAAGGTCTCTGTTGTATCAAGAGTTCATCATTATCATTAATAATCCATATAAAGCAAGATAGTCTAAATTCTCCTTCTGTTAACTCTTTTCTATCTTTAGTATAATTTAATTTTTCATGTTTGTCATTATAAATATCAACTAATTCCATAAGTATCATCTCCTAATTAAGTTTTAATATTTTATTTTTCTTTTTTAAATATTTATTTTCATACCAATTTATAAATTCATCTGTTGCAGATGTATGATTATCATGGCGATGATTTCTTTCATAATCAGTCATTTCTGCTAAAGTTTTATCATGATTTATGGGAATAAAAACGCTCCATAAATTAGATTTAGCCTTTCTTTCTATGTTACCACGTATTGATAGTGATAAAGTCCCTTTACTTTCTCCATAAAAGGTATAGTAATCATCCCCGTCATAAAAGGTTAAACAATCAATAAATTTACATGCTCTATTAGTAACGTCTTTCATAACTTCAAGCAATTTATCTATATTAGAACTAACTCCACTTCTTTTAACAAAAGCTCCTGGATAATTAGGGTTATTAGGATAATTTTCAATATAAAAACCTGTATCTGCTACAAAAACAGGCCTACCTACTATTTCATATGCTTTTCTTGCTTTTTCTTTTGATATAACTTCAATATCATTAATCTCTGGTTCTTTTATATCATATTTAAAATAATTAATTTGTACACCAACTCTTTCAAATCTTTCTTTTACAGAAATATATTTACCATAATTTCCTGTAACATAAGTTAAATCTTCCATATCACTTCTCTCCTTTCTTAATTACATATTAACAAAAGAAGAGGAAATATATATGTCAGTTATTAAATTTCTCTAATAATTTTATAGACTTTATTCTATTTATATAAAAGTGCCTTATTTCTTCTTTTAATTCACAGTAGGCAGCAACTCCCCATTCATTACCTAATAAAATTAAATCATATGGTCTAATAATTCTTTTAGATATATCTTTCTTATCTTTAGAATAATACTCAATAAAGCATTTTTTCTTTTCTTTAATCGCTCTATTTACTAAATTAAACATCTCTTTATTCTCTACATTTATATTATTGGGAGTAATAAATCTTTTAGGTACATTTATATTTTGAGTTAAAACATACCCTCCATAAGGTCCTTTAATAGTATCTATATAAATACCTGCTTTTTCTAAATCATCTTTATAAACTCTTATCATTCTAGGACTTACTTCTAACTTTTCTGATAGTTCTGCAATAGTATATTTTCTTCCAGTACTTAAATATTCAAGCATAGTAAGTACATTGCTTACTTTAGACATTATATTTTCACCTCTATTAACAATATTATATATTCTTGTTTTAATAACCACAACAAAAAAAGAAAAGAATTAATCATTATTCTCTTCTTTATAATAATATCTATAAGGTCTTGCATTAATATTTATATCATTCATTAATATTCCTAAATATCTAGTACCATCCTTAGAGTTTTCCTGATATAAACGATTATCAACTATCTTACCATTTTTACTTATAAGTAAATAATCATCTCTCCAAGTTACATTGTCATAATTAGTTGTACCATCTTTATATAAAATTAATTCTTTGTATTTAGTATCAGGCATAAAATGTTCTTTATTAGGATTAAATAATTTATCTGGTTCTACTATTTGTCCCTGTAATATCCACTTACCAACATATTTAGAATCATAAATAGGTTCAGTAGTCTTAAATTTTTCTTCTAATTGTTTCTCATGTATTAAAGCATCCTCATTATCTTTAGTTAAATCATAAGCTTCTACATATATATCAGTTTTATCACTATTATATATTTCTATAAATTCGCCTCTTATTTGAATATTATTGTTATTTGCATACTTAATCATCTCTTTATAAGTATCTATTACCCCATCATTACTAGATGTATGTAATAAAGTTTCTACAACATTATCAGTTAATACTTCTAATCCCATACTTTGAAGTTTATTAATAAAGCCATAATTAGTTTTTAAATCATCACTTAAGACTCTACCTATAAAACAAGTAATATCACTTTCTTTAAAACCTACTTCATAACTAATTAAAACACTAGGTAGATTAGTATAACTCTTTTCATTAACTTTCTTATCAAGAGCATCTAACTCTTTCTTAAATTCATTTCTTGTCTTTAACTCAATAAATTCTCCTATCATTACAAATTTAGGATTATTAATTAATTCCATATAAGTACCCCCTCTTAACTTATTTTTAATATCTTCAAGCTTCTTTAATTTATCTTGATATTCTTCTGTTAGTTTCTTAACTTCTTTAACAATATTATTATCTTTAGGATTATCAAGAATATTTTTTATCTCTTTTAAAGTAAAACCAGCCTCATGTAACATCTTAATATTATGATAAGTACTAACTTGGTCATCACTATAATATCTGTAGCCTGTAAAGTTATCAACTTCCTTAGGTATTAAAATACCCATTTTCTCATAATGTCTTAATGTTTTAATAGTACACTCACAAAGATATGAAAACTCACCTATCCTATACATATTCTTCCTCCTTTCACCATGAATATATCATTGACCTTAAGGGGAGAGTCAATAGTTTTTTTATTTAAAATTAACTTCAAAATATGCAAAAACATTCTCACTAGGAACAGTTAATTTAAAAAGAAATTTATTATTATCTAGTTTTAAAACGTAAAGACTTGTTAACTTATGAAACATATCATCTTTCTTATTAGTTGGTAGATAAAAATCTAGAAAGCCAGACTTATCTTCATTAGGCTTTTTAATAAATGCCTCTGTTTCTAACATATATTTTGTAATATTCTCTATTCCATTATTAAAACTATTTAGTGTTTCTAAATCTAATTTAAGCATAAAACTAAGAAAAGCATTTTTACTATTATCATCAATACCTGATATTTCTAAACAAATTAAAGGACTTAATAATTCCTTACCTCTTTTTCCATCTACAAATTCAACACTTTCCATATTGTCATAATAATAAGTAACTTTAGCATCTTTTACATCCTCACCATCTATTTCAAAAACATAATCAGGAAAATTTAAAATATCTTCTACTTCTTCTGTTCTATTAATATTTCCAATTTTACCAACATAAGCTTTACTCATTAATATCTCTCCTCCCTTTAATTACTAAATGTTAAGCCATCATCATTACTAACTAACTCTATGTCTTTTAAATTATTACCATCTGGAACAGATACATCTAAAACTAATTTATCTTCTTTAAGATAAGGCATATTATTAATATAATAGTAATCTAAATCACCATAACCATTTATGGTAATAGAAACATCTTTAAATGTTTTCCCTCCGTCAGTAGTAACTAAAAACTTTTTATATCTATCATCTTTGCCTAATAGCCCTAAATCAAAGATAAAACCAATCTTTTCATTAACAAAAGTAACATCGCATCCTCTATTTACAAGTATAAACTTATCATCATTCTTTATAATATTTTTAAAATTTAAGCCATTATCAGTAGACTTTTCTACAACAATTATATCTTTACCTGCTAAAGCCGTATCAATAACTCTTACTCTAATTATATCAGTCTTATTAAATCTTTCTTCATCTAAAATACTTGATAAAAAGCTCTCGATTGTCGTAGAACCATAACTACCATTTTTAACATCCATCATCTCTATTTCTTCTTCAATATTTTGACTATATGTATCTTTAATTACGTTACCATTATCATCAAAAAATTCTGTCTTTGAATAATTTTCTTTACTAATCTCTTTATCATAATACATTTTCTTTCTTAAAATATTTCCCCTAACAAAAGGATTAATATAGTCATAATAAGAAACTGTATCACTTGCTAAAAATCTACTCTTTGATTCCACTAGTCTTTTATTATAAAGAGTAACAACACTATCTCTATCGCCTAAAAAATAGCCTAAAATTAAGAATAATAATATAACAGTAACTACTTCAATAAATATATATAATGTAAAAAGCTTAATTTTCTTTTCTTTCTTTGTTTTATATATACTTATAATACCCAAAACTATAGTTATTAAAATTATTATAATAGAAACAAGTTTAATAATACCAAAGTAGGAATAGTTGTAATGAGCAAGTACTAGGTAACAGGTAAAATATAATATTACATAAATAACTCCATAAAATAAAGGACTTTTTAATAAGTTTTTCATAAGTATCAAACTCCTTTAATTAATTATACTGCTTTTTATATACACTTACCATATAAAGTGTTCAAAAGTGAACAACAAAAAGAAAAACCTATCAACTCAATAGGTTTAAATATATTATTCTTTAATTATTCTCTTACTACAGTAATAAGTAATTAGTAAGTACCCTCCATAGATTACTACAAGAAGTAATGCTGTTAATACTATGGCAAATAATAAGCTCTCATTACCAAATGTTTCTAAGATGTAATTGCAGAATATTATACCAAAGATTGAATGGATAATGGCAACTACTAATGGTGCTAAGAAGAATATGGCTATTTGTCTAAACAAGGCTTTATTAATTAACTTTTCATCGGCCCCAAATTTCCTTAACATCTTAAATCTTTCTTTATTTTCAGTCGCTTCACTTAACTCTTTTAAAGCAAGTATCGCAGCACTACTTATTAAGAAGATTACTCCAAGATATAGACCAATAAAAGTTACTAAAGCCCCTAGTCCTACACTACCTTCATATATAGAAAGTCTTGTACTAGCACCTAATGTTGATTCAATATTTTCAAGAGCATCACTTTTACTTAATAATAAATTTTCTATCTCCTGTTTCTCATCATCGGTATCAGCTTTATAGTTAGCATATAAATATTCTTTTTCTACTGTTAAATTACTAACAGCATTATCTGGTACAATAAATATTCCATCATTAACATGACTATTAGATATCTCTAAGAAACCATCCATACATTTATCATACTTAGGATAATAGGTTTTACCAGAAATAGTAATAGTAGCAGAAGCCTTTAAAGCCATATTTCTAACAATAGCCATATTATCATAATCAGCGATAACTAAATATTCATCATCATCTAAAGTATAAGTATCAAGTCCAAGTACTTTAGCCGCTTTATTATAATCACTTATTGTAACAATCTCTTCAACTGCATCATAAGTCATAAATGGATATTTCTTATATATCTCTTCATAAGCACTACCTAAAGTATCTCTAACAGTAAGTTCATCTGTGGTATAAGTATTAATACTGACTATATCTTTATAATAGTTATTTACATCAAAACCTACACTATTTAAATCATCTTCTATGCTTTGATAAGAGTTATTTACTTGCTGCTCACTATATCCATATTCTTCCATAAACTCTCTTGGTATATCTCTAGTTTTAGCAAGTTCTATATCAACAGGTGCCAACTCTTTTAAGTTCGCTGTCATAGCATTTTTCATTGACATACAACTTGAAAAAACACAGATTGTTACAAATAGCATTAAACATATAACTGTCATTGAAAATACTGTAGTATTTATTTTACTACTAAACTGTTTTATTGTAAAACTATTTAGTCCTTTATAATAGAACTTCTTAAAGTGTTGTAATACTCTTA
>CAMMKE010000028.1 GCA_946497375.1 uncultured Mycoplasmatota bacterium | reverse complement strand
TTTGACGATAAATAATACTACCAGCAGTTATATATTCTCCATCAGCTGCTTTCGCACCTAATCTACGTCCAATAGAGTCACGTCCATTTGATGTAGAACTTTGTCCTTTTTTATGAGCGAAAAACTGAATATTTAACTTTAAAAATTCCACTATAGTCCCTCCTTACTTTATTTCTATATTTTCTTTGTATTTTAGTTCTAATTCTTTAAGTAGTTTTATCATATTATTAAGTAGTAATTGGGTTACCCTATCATTACTTAAAACTTTAATAGTTAAACCTTTACTACTTGCAAGATAAGTAATAGTATTTTTATCAATAGTAAGTATACCATTAATTGTTGTAGTAACAATAGAACTAACAGCACTACAAACGATATCTTTACCATATTCATCGTACATAGCATGACCTAAAATACTTATCTTTTTAAAATGTCCATTTTCTTTTTCTACTTTTACTCTAATCATAATTAACCATTAATTTTAGTAATTTTTATTTTTGTATATGGTTGTCTATGTCCCTGAGTTTTACGGTTACTTCTAGATTTGTTCTTATACTTAAAAACACTTATTTTCTTAGCTTTACCATTTTTTAAGACTGTACCTTCTACAGTGACATTAGACAAATAAGGGGAACCAACTTTAGAATCAAGCATTAATACTTGATCAAAAGTAACAACATCATCTATATTAGCATTAATTTTTTCTACGAAGATTTCATCTCCTTTACTAACACGATATTGTTTTCCACCAACTTTAATTACTGCGTACATTTTTTAACCTCCTTTTTTCAAACTAAAGACTCACTTTTAAGGTATTACTCTAACAAGTAATTTCTACCTCTTCAATGTGGTTTACAGCTTACAAGCTTACACTCAAATAGAGGTATAACAAGCTACAAACAATATGATTCTATCATAAAAGTCTTATTCAGTCAAACCTTTTTTCTCTTATTTCATTCTATTTCGTTTTGGTTTTTATAAAATATGATGTATTATCACTATTATTAGTATATATGTTGAAGGCCTCTAAGTTATATAAAGCTTTTTCTTCTTCTTTTAGCCAAGGATAATTTACTAATAGTGTTGTAGCAACTTTAGTTCTTGTATTTATATCCATATTATTATCAAGTTGTAACAAAAGATTATCTAACTCACCTTTAGTAATAGAGCCTTTACTAATTAATTGTTCTTTTAGTTCTTTTAAATCACTTAAACTTGCTAATTCTATCAATGTATCACTATCAATAAGGTAAGTTAAAGTATTCACTAAAGATGTATACCTAATATAAGTAGAAGAAATATTTATCTCTTCATTTGGAAAATATTCAATTGTTAATCTACTTACTAGACCTTCTTTAATAGCAAGAGGAAAGTTTTTCATGGGTAATAAAACATGAAATAATTCATGATGAAGTATCGCATCTTTCTTTTGATAACATACTACCGTATTACAATTCCTATAATAAGTAGCACCCTTTATTTCATTAGTACCTGCTTTAAATTCTTCTTTACTATACTCTATATCTAAAGTATTTAATCTTTCGTATATACCCTTTTTATCTAAACTATCATAATCTAAATAAAATGGTAATAACTCATAACATAATTCTTTTTCTTCTGTTGTCAGCTTGTCATTATCAATGACAGCATTAAGTAATAGAACTGATGAAATATCTTCTTTTGACCCAAAAGCAAAAGTATCTATATCATACTCTTCATCTATCTTTTCTAAGATATTTTTTACTTTGATACTAGAGATTTCATCACTATTATCATAATAATCATATATTATTTCTTTTTCTGTTTCTATTTTACTATCGCTTCTTACAATAACTGTACTAACCGAAATAATAGTAAATATTATTATATTCTTTACAATCTTATTCATTTAGATATGGTAACAACTCCCTTGTAATAACAACATAGCCTAAACTATTTAAATGTAATCCATCTTCAGTATACTCTTCTTTTAGATTACCTTCTTCATCTATTAAATCATCATACAAATTAATATAATTACAGTCTTCTCCATCACAATAACTAGATATTTTTTTATTTAAGTTTCTAATCTTTTTATTAGTTCTATTATTAACAGTATTATTTTCTATCGTAGCATTTACAGGATATACGCTTTCAACATATATAGTAGCATCACTCCTATTATCTTTTATTTCCTTTACTATTTCTTTAATATTATCAAAAGTTGTATCCACAATATCTTCTGTGCTACTATCAAGATCATTAGTACCTATTAATAGAAATACTTTAGTAGGATTATACTGATATACTCTTGTTTGCATAGAACTTAAAATATCCGTTGTCTTATTACCGGCAATACCACTATTTACAACAGGTAAGTTATCGTAATACTCTTCTAAAGGATAAAAATCTGTAATAGAGTCACCTAAAAATAAAAAGTTATCATTTGGTTTTACTTTTACTTCATAGGGATTAGTAAAAGTATCATTTTCTTTAGTTAGTAAGAAAAAACCCAAAACTATAATAATTATAAACATAATAATTATAGTAATGAGATAATATTTATGTAGTTTTATCTTTTCTTTAACAATGTTTATATTCATAGAAATCCCCCTGTTTACTTATTAATTTTTCTTAACTAAGAAATGATAAATAATTATTGTTAGGCCATTAATCAAAAGCTTAGAAAGAATGACAGCAATATTTAAGTTATCTACAAGTAATAATAAAGATAATCCTTCTATTAAATAGAAACAAATAATAGATGTTATAGGATTAGAAATCTTTTTTGTTTTAAATAAAGCCATTATTAAGCATGATATTACATAGTTAATGGTAAAGTTCAAATAGATATTCATACCTGTAAGATTTAATATGTAAAAAATAAATAGATTTATTAATGATATAAGAATAGCAAATTTATCACGATTAAACCAGCTAGTATGATTTGACTCTTCTATATAATTAGTTATTATTTTTTTAAAATTTTCGTTATTCCTATTAAATTCTTTAGGTTTAAAGCTTTTACTTTTCTCTAATAGTTTATCTAATTTAGTTAAATCTTTTAAAGGTAAAATATATCCTAGTCTACCAAACTCTTCAATTATTTGTTTTTGATGATCATTAGTATGTTCATTATATTTAGCAAGACGTGGTGTTGCAATTACTTTTTTATGATGTTTTAAAGCTGTTAAAATACTTCCTACTCCACCATGAGTGATAATAAGAGATGCTTCATCCATTAGTTCTTCTAATCTATCATTTGAAACGCTTTTAAATATTTCCATATTTTTACTTTTATATTTGGTATAACCTGCTTGAACTAAAACCTTATCTTTAATATTACCTTTTTCTATTTCTTTATCAATCGCTTTTAATAGTCTTTCAAAACTCTTATCTTGTGTACCAAGCGTTACTAAAATCATTAGAAACACCACCCTCCATATGTTGCTTTAGGATATAGTTTTAGCATAGGGCGCCATTGTACTATAAAAAGATTTGCAATATGGAATTTATAGAAAAGCGAACCTGTTATAGTTTTAGTTTTTATATTAGCGAATGATTCGATATAAATTATTTTACTACCAAAGATTCTTCCTATACAGCACATTGGTCCAGCAGTATGAGCACCTGTAGTAACGATATAGTCTGGTTGATATTTGAAATAAAGAAAAAGACTAATAAAGCAATTTATAATTAGTTTAAAAGGATAAGTAATTTTGTGATCTTTTGTTCCATATAAAAGAAAGTTAATACTTTTATATTTTCTTTTTAATTTATTATTAGCTTTTGTTTTTTCCGTTATTAAACTATAATCGTAATTTTTTATAATACTATCAAGTTGTAAAAGTTCAGTTAAATGTCCTCCTGTACTTGATATAAACATTACTTTACGCATCATTCATCACTTTCTTTCAATTATTTTTTCCCAATATGTACATATATTATCACTTAAATACCCTTTTACTTTTCGTCTTCCATTTTTACCTAATTCTTTGCGAATATTAACATCCTTAATTAAATCAAATATTTTCTTCTCCATAGCTTTAAAATTTCGATGTTTTATTAAATAGCCATCACGTCCCGAAGTTATTACTTCTCTAGCACCTTCTGCAGAATCAAAGGCAATACAAGGAAGGCCATTACTCATCGCTTCGAGTAAAACTATCCCAAAGCTTTCCGTATAACTTGTCATAACATAGATACTTGCTTTATGCATTAATTTTTCTATTTCTTTACTATTTTTAAAGCCATGAAGAGTTACATCTTCCTCTAAATTATTATCATTAATAAACTTCTCTAATTTTCTTTTTTCAGTTCCATCTCCTACTATATCTAAATGCCATCTACATTTTTTCTTTTTTAAATCTAAATATATTTTTAAAAGATCTAAATATCCTTTTTCAGGAGAAAGCCTTCCTACAGATATTAAATGTTCACCTGTTAAAGGGCTCTTCGTCTTTGGAATATTTTCTAAAGCATTAGGAATATACACAGTTCTACATTTACTATTAACTAATTTCTTTTTATAAAATTTTTGCAAATCTTTTGACACTAATACAAAATAATCAAGATTTTTAACACTTCTAATTACGTCTGTTGCATATTTCATATTATTATGATAATGATTATGTTCCCATGCTATTTTTATGGTTTCATCACGACCATATTCACTTAATAATTCATTTAAAAATATTCTAGTCGATATAATAACATCAGCATTAGTATTCTTAATATAATCTGCCATTTCTTTTTTTCTTTTATATAATATTTTTAAACTTTTTAAAGATTCTTTTCCAAATTTAATTAATTGTAAATTATGTAATGCTTCTTCCCATTCTTTTCTATTTGGGCTTAAATTAGATGGTAATAAATATTTAACTTTAACCGTTTCATTTATATCAAAGACTGGTTTATCATATAGTCTATAAATGGATACTACTTCTATTTCATATTTATCTAGCTTAGCAAGAGAATTAGCAAGGGAAGTTATAGCTTTCTCAACCCCACCATAGCCTAAATGTAAAGATAATATTGCAATTTTTTTCTTCATCCGCTGCACCTCCTAATAGTCTTAGTATATATTAATTTAGAAAAAAAGAAAAGAGCTTTAAGCTCTAAAAGTTTTTATCTCTTAGAAATGGTGGAAAATCATAATCTGTATCATCTAATACTTCTCCATCATTATCGTCATCATCATTAGATTGTGGTACTGTTGCAACGTATGATATTTCTTCTCTTGAACGTCTTGAACTAGATGGTGCTGCATTAGAGAAAACAGGTTGTCTAGTCTTTTCTTCACCTTTTTTATCAAAACCTGTCGCAATAACAGTAACAATAACTTCATCTGATAAGTTCTCATTAATAACAGAACCAAATATTGTATTAATATCATTACCTGAAGCAGCTCTTACGACTTCAGCAGCTTGTTCTGCTTCAAATAGAGTTAAGTTAACTCCACCAGTGATATTGATAATAGCATCTGTTGCTCCTGTTATACTTGTTTCTAGCAATGGACTAGATACAGCTTGTTTAGCTGCTTCAATAGCACGCTCTTCTCCTACACCAATACCAATACCGATAATAGCACGTCCTGAATCTTTCATAACTGATTGAACATCAGCAAAATCTAGATTAACAAGACCAACTACAGCAATTAAGTCTGATATTGATTGAACACCTCTACGTAACACATTATCTACTTCTTTAAATGCTTCTAACATTGGTGTCGTCTTATCTATTATTTCTCTTAATCTATCATTCGGAATAACAATTAAAGTATCTACATGTTTTTCTAACTCTGCAAGTCCTGTAAGTGCATTATCCATTCTCTTCTTACCCTCAAAAGTAAATGGTTTAGTTACAATAGCAACTGTTAAAGCCCCAAGAGCTTGAGCAATTTCAGCAACAACAGGAGCAGCACCTGTTCCAGTACCTCCGCCCATTCCACAAGTTATAAATACCATATCAGCACCAGTTAAAGCATCTTCAATCTCTTTTTTAGATTCTAATGCTGCTTCTCTTCCAATATCTGGACGGCTTCCTGCACCTAGGCCATCAGTAAGATTGGCACCAAGTTGAATCTTAATATCAGCTTTAGAATTATTTAATACTTGTAAATCTGTATTAGCAACTATAAATTCTACTCCTTTTACTCCAGATTCAACCATTCTATTGACAGCGTTACCACCGCCACCGCCACAGCCGATTACTTTTATTTTAGCTAATTGATCCATTTCTAGTCCATTTCCCATGATTGTTCCTCCTTAATTAGTGTCAAAAAAGTGACCAAAAAATTTATTTGTCATTGTATCATTTACCATATTTTTCTTTTTAGGTGATATAAAATTATCTATTTCCAAAGAATCAAACATATTTATATCTTTCTCTCTAAGTATACACTTTTTATCAAAATATTTACAACTTCCAAAGGCACTTGAGTATTTATTATGTCTAATGCCAATTACTTTCATATTGAAACAACTTGATACCCTACCCAAACAATCCTCAACTATATAGTTGAATCCTGCAAGTTCGCTAATACCACCTACTACAATTATATAACTTATTTCTCTTTTTGTTAAGCGATTTATTTCATTTTTTGAAAGTTTTAAAATTTCTTTTAACCTAGACTCTATTATTTCTGAAATCTGCATTTGATTTATAGTTATCTTTTTATTTTCTTTATTAGTAACTATAACAACATCATTACTATCAGCATATCTAGGTGTTGAAAGAGCAAAAGTTTCTTTTAAGCTTTTCGCTTTCTTTAAATCTAATTTATAAATGAAAGCAATATCTTTATCAACACTACTACTTCCAACAGGCAGATATGAATTTTTTATCATTATTCCTTTATTAAAAACACCTACACTAGTAATATCAGCACCTATATTAATAATTACTCCCATTTTACGATCAAGTTCCTTAGTTGAAACTGTGTAATAATCTGCTTGTGTATTATAAATAATATCTGTTATATTAATACCAATACTTCTCACTATGTTGATGAAAGGATAAATTTCTTCTTTAGGAGATGTTGCAACTACTGCTTTTAAGAAAAGTTTTTTCCCAACCTCTCCCAATGGATTAATAACACTAGCTTCATCATCTACTGTAAAAGATATTGGAAGACAACTAACAAGTTCTCTTGTATCATCATAAGTATCTTCTACTGTATCTTTAATGACTGACTCTATATCTTTTCCACGGACCTTATCACCTTTTATATTAACTAAACCGTTTTCCATAGTCATACTGGCTCTATTGGCAGGTAAGGTCAAGATTACCTCTTTTATTTTCATACCCAATTTTTCTTCTGTTATTTTTATAGCATTTATCAAGGAATTTTTCAATTTTTTCTCATCATAAATAGTATTTTTCTTTAATCCTAATGTTTTAACCGAGGTAGCAGCTAAAACATGATAATTATTATCATTGGCATTTACTACAACTATTTTAATTTCTCCATTTCCTATATCAAGACCAGTATAGATATGATTCATGAATTTAACTCACTACCTTTCTACCACTACATTTAGACCTTTCTTACTCTATAAATTAATTATACATAATTAAATAATATTTCACAAGTATAAAATCTAAATATTAGATAATGTAGATAATGACAATACTTTAGCAGAAGTATCATCTAAACTTTTACTAAAATTATAATTAACTAATTTTCTTAAATACTTTTCATCAAAACTCTTCGTATAAATAATAGCAGTTTTTAAGCTTTTTCTATCAAATCCCTGTTCAATAGCAAAATTTGCATTTTCTAACTCCAAATAAGCCAGTTGTCCTCCCCACCAATCAATAAAAACATATGGATTTATACTATCATAACATTTATTAACAAAAAATACTCTCTTATCTAAAACATTTACATTTAAAGCATCGGATAGTAAACGCCATTCTCTATCTACATTATGATTACATTCATAGTAACCTTTAATAATTTTATAATTAATATTATTAGGGTCAATTCCATATATTTTTAATTTAATAGAACTATTTTTACAAATTCTTTCTCTAAAAGCATAATCTTTTGCCAAAGAGTTAAATAACATTTTATTATCAGAAGCAATTGGATACTCACAAATATTTGGCCCAATAGAATATCCACTAAAACAATCAAGCAGCCATTTACTTTCTTTAATATATCCTAAAGATTCTAAATACTCTATTTCCTTAGAGAAATCAACCCATGTAACACCATCTTTAAATACATCCTTATATTTAGGATCACCTATATAATAAAATATATCTTTTTCTAAAGGTATCGAACTAAATTTATCAATTTTATTTTTTCTTAACTCTACTAGTAATGAAACTAACATATCTAAATTATAACTATTCATATAAATCACCTTGTAATTATTATAGGACAATAGAAAAGAAATATCAAACTAATATTTCTTTTAAAATTTTGGATTTAATGATAATGTTATTTCCATATTATCAGTAATAGTAGTACCTGCCCCAATACTTTGTCCTGTAACATAACCATTACCCTCTAATTTGACACTAATACCTAAAAGATGCAATAAGTCTTCTGCCTGTTTACTAGATAAGCCATTAACATCTGGAACAGTTAAATTATTATCGTTAGTAATAAGAAATACTTTAGTTCCTGCTGTTACTTTATCTCCTTTAGAAGGATATTGTTTAACTACTTTATTACCATTTCCAATAACTGTTACTGACATACCCATATTTTCAAGGTTAGTTTTAGAAGATGTTACATCTTTATTTTTATATGAGGTTAAACTATATTCAGTTAATTTCTCTTCACTAGTTGTCTCAGGATCGGTACCATAATATTTACTTATATTAACAACTATATCTTTAATAGCTTTCCATATTACATTTTGTTTACCACCGTCTGGTCTTTTTACAGAAGCATAAATAATTACCTTAGGATCATCATTAGGATAAATACCTGCAAAAGATGAAATAATATCAGAAGCACCTGTTAAGTAACCACCTCCATTTTCATCTGCTATCTGGGCAGTACCAGTTTTACCTATTAAGTTATAACCATCAAGGCGATATCCTGCTCCAGTCATTCCTGGTACATTTACTGTATTCCACATTAATTCTCTAATTTTATTAACTGTAGTTTCACTAGCAACGGTATCTACTTCAGTTCTTTTACCTTCATAGACCACTTCTTTAGTATCAGGGTCTACTATTTTTTCAACTAAATATGGTTTTAACATTACCCCATCATTTGTAAGAGAAGTTAAGGCTTGAATATTTTGGATTGGTGTTGTAGTAATACCTTGGCCAAAACCAGCATTAAATATTTCGGTTTCGTACTTAAAGTCAACTTCTCCTGTCGCTTCATTTGGGAGTTCAATACCTGTTTTTTTACTAAAGCCTAGTTTTTTAAAATAACTTCTAAGAATATCTGCAGATAAATGTCTATCAATTAAATTAATAACACCAACATTACTAGATAAAGCGAATCCTCTATCAAAAGTAATATCACCCCAACCTGCTCTATTCCAGTCACCTATTTCTGTACCATCACTTGTTGTATAAACACCAGAGTGATATGTTTCATTACCATTATATACTCCTTGTTCCATTGCAGCCATATAAGTAAATATTTTCATAGTAGAACCAGGTTCATATGGACTAGATATATTCATATCTAAATAATTAGTTATATCTCTTTTATTAGGGTCAAATGATGGCGATGTACTAGATGCTAGTATGGCTCCTGTCTTAGCATCAGCAATCATGATTGTAAACCATTCATAATCGTAATTAGCTTCAGCATCACTTAAGGCCTGTTCAACAAAAAACTGAATACTACTATTAAGTGTTAAATATATATCTTTTCCATCACTTGCTTCTTTACTTATTTCATTAGTACCTGCAATTTTATAACCACGCAAATCTTTTTGATAAGTAGTATATCCATCTTCACCTTTTAAGGTACTATCATAATACTTTTCAATACCCATTTCTCCAGTCATATTAGTTTCTTCATTACCATCATCATCAGTAGTAACTTCTTCTTTAGCATACCCCAAGACATAGGAAGCAAAGTCTCCTTTAGGATAATATCTTTTAAAACTTTCTATAAAATCTATTCCCGGTAAATTTAACTCTTCTATCTTACTTTTAGTAATCTCTGTCAATCCTTTACCTATAGTACCAAATTCAGTTTGATAAACTCCTTCTTTATTTAAGTATTTTAATATTTCATCTTTACTACACCCTAGGACACCTGCAAGTTTTTCGGCTGTCATTTCTTTATCTACAACGTGCTGTGGATTATCTTCATCTGTAGTCCTAGATGGCGATAAATAAGCGATTAATTTATATGAGGAAACATTTTGGGCCAACACGTCACCATCGCTACTATAAATATTTCCTCGTTTTGCTTGAATTATATCTGTTGTAGTAGTTCTTCTTTTAGCTAAAGCTTGCAAATTAACATCGTCAACTTTATCGGATAAAGCTAATTGGGTAAGTCTTGCAATCATTAAAGCAAACAAAAAAAGAGAAGTAACTATAACAATTTTGCTATATCTTATATTATTTTTCCTTCTCTTTTTTCTTTTCAAGTTTACCACTTCCTATTATTCATCGATATTCTTAATATTATCATTATTATAACTTAATCCTTGTTCTTTGGCAACCTCTTCTATTTTATCTAAAGATGCTAACTCATTTATTTTCATAGATAAACTTTCATTTGTTTTAGATTGTTCCTCTATTTCTTTTTTAGATTGTTCTACTTCAAAGTTAATCTTTGATAAAGTAGCCTTAGAAAAAACTATTGTTAAAGGGGCACTTACAGCTAGTACTAAGGCAAATGTATAGATAAGACGTTCAAATTTACTCATTTTAACACGCTTTACTATTTTTCTTCTAGCCATAATATCACCACTTTCTATTTTATTCTTTCTATAACTCTAAGGGTAGCGGAATGTGCTCTATTATTATGTTCTAACTCTTTGCTACTAGCTTTTATTCCTTTTTTAGTAATTAATTTAAAGTCTGGTAGTTTATCCAAAGGTATATTAGGTAATCCTTTAGATAAAGGATCTATCTCACACATTTCATTAAACTTTTTCTTAACAATTTTATCTTCTAAGGAATGAAATGTTATAACAGCAATTCTTCCTCCGATATTTAACATAGATAAACTATCATCAATAGATTTCTTTAAGACATTTAACTCATCATTAACTTCTATTCTTAAAGCTTGAAATATTTGTTTAGCAGGATGTTTTTTAACTCTTTCTTTATAAGGAACAGATGATTTAATGATATCTACTAATTCTAAAGTAGAATCGATTTCCTTAGTTTCTCTATACTTAACAATATTTCTTGCAATAGATGATGAGAATTTACTTTCTCCATAGTCTTTAAAAATTCTCTTTAACTCATCATAACTATAAGTATTAACTATTATTTTAGCAGTTAACTTATTATCTTTATCCATCCTCATATCAAGGGGAGCATCAAATCTATAAGAGAAGCCACGATAGTCTTCATCTAACTGAGGACTTGATACTCCAAGATCGTAAAGGATAGCATCTACTTTATCTATGCCTAATTCATTTAGTTTTTTTCTCGCATAGACAAAGTTAGAATCAATTATTTGGAAGTTATCACCAATAGTAGAAAGTTTATCTTTACTATAGGCAAGTGCTTCCTCGTCTTGGTCAAAGGCGAATAGATACCCATTTTTAATTCTTTTTAAAATTTGACTACTATGTCCTGCAAAGCCTAAAGTCATATCAACAGCGATACTGTCATCTTTTAGATTTAAAGATTCTATTGTTTCTTTAAGTAATACTGACTCATGCATTATATCTTCTCCTCAAATAGATTCTCAGCAATATCGGACATTTCATCATTACAAGAACAGATAAACTCATTAAAAGCATCCTCATCCCATATTTCTAATCTATCTCCCGTTCCTACAATTACACATTTTTTAGATAGATTAGCATAACTAACAAGGGGACTTGGAATATTAGCTCTTCCCTGTTTATCAAGTTCAATGGCAGTAGCACCAGACATAAAGAAGCGAGTGAAAGCTCTAGCATCTTTTTTAGTAAATGGTAAGCTTTCTAATTTAGTAACGATATGGTTAAAAGTATCATTTGGATAAACATAAATACAATGCTCTATACCACGGGTAATAACAAAGTCTTTACCTAAAATATCACGATATTTAGATGGTATAGCAATTCTACCTTTATCATCGATATTATGATGAAACTCTCCTATAAACATATTTATCCCCCACTTTTCCCCACAGTCTACCACTGCTTAATTATATGTTACACAAAATTATTAAAAATGTAAATAAAATAAGGAAGATTTAATTTGACAAAAAAGGTATTTGACAGAAAAAATGTAAACAAAAAGAAAAAAGGTATTGACATTACCTTTACTTCAATTTATCTAACAAACTATCTAATATTTCTTTACTATCTATTTTAGTAATTGCAAAACACCTCTTACCTAAATATTTAAAACTGTCAAATGTATTCTCTATTAATGAAAGCCTATTTTCATGATTGATTAACATCTTACCATAAGTCCATTAAATCATTCACAAACAAAGCCTCCTTAAAAATAATTATTTCAACTCTAACACAAGAGAAAAAATAATGCAAAATTGGCCCTAAAACTAGAGCCAATTTATAAAATTCATACTTTTTATACTTCTTGTATTACTGTAATAATCATAGGTTTTGTTTCCATAGTTTTATAAAAATATTTACCTAAAACATCTCTTACTTCTGTTTTTATAGTAGAATACTCTACTCTTCTAGAGTTTTCACTTATATTTTTCTCTATTATTTCTAAAGACATATTTTTAATTTCATCTACTAGGTCTAAATTATCTTTAACATAGATAAATCCTCTTGTTAATACTTCTGGTCCTGCTAATATCTTTTTAGTTTCTCTATCTAGGGTACAACTAATAATAACTATACCATTTTCTCCTAGCATTTCTCTATCTTTTAAGACCAAATCTCCTATATCACCATTACTTTTACCATCTATTAAAATCTCATCAGTCTCTATATGTTCATTAGTAGGGACAAGATTACCTTTAATAAATAAAGTTACATCTCCATTTTGTTTTAAGATAATATTTTCTTTTGGCATTCCTAAATTTTCTGCCACTTCAGCATTAGCATATTGATTACGATATTCTCCTTTAACAGGGAAATAATACTTAGGATTCATTATATTTATTAAAAGTGATAAATCTTCACGTGATGCATGATGTAATAAATGTTTCTTACTAGATAAACTAATAGCATTAACTCCAAGCATTGCTATTTCATCCATAACAGTTGCAAGACGTTTTTCTATTCCTTCATAAGCAGGTTCTGTTATAAAGATAGTATCATTAGTATTAAGTTTAATAAACTTATCATAACCTTTAATAATTCTTTCTAAGTTTGCAAAAGGTTTCTCTTTTTCATCTGATATTAATACTACAGCATCTTTATCTTCTAGATTATTTAAGTCACCTATTACTCTTCTATCAATAGTTAAATAATTATTTTTTATTGCATAATTAATTGTATTTTGTAAGGAATGACCCATAATAACAATCTTTCTATGTGTCTTACTTACTTCATTAAATATCTCTTGAATTCGATAAAAATGGGCAGGAAATACTGTAGCGATAATTCTACCTCTATTTTTAACAAGAACATTTCTAATAAAATCACTTACTCTATTACTTGGACTAGTATAACCTTCACGTTCTGCATACATAGATTCTGCAAGTAAACAAAGGACACCTTGTTTACCAACATAAGCAAGTTTACCTATATCTGTTTTATATAGGCCAGTCTCTTTATGGTCAAAAGTAAAATCACCTGTATAAACTATCGCTCCATCTTTAGTATATAAAACATAACACAAAGCATCAGGAATAGAATGAGTCATAGAAATAGGAAAGATGCTTTCACGACCAAACTCTAATTTATGATGAGGTTTAATCTCTATTAAATGACTCTTTTTAATTTCAGTATCAGTTAAATCTTGTTTTAATATTTCTAGAGTTAATTTCGCTCCATAAATATTAACTTCAGGAATAGATTTTAAAATATCAGGAACCGCTCCCATATTACCTTCATGACCGTGACTTAAAAAGATACCTT
>CAMMKE010000027.1 GCA_946497375.1 uncultured Mycoplasmatota bacterium | reverse complement strand
AATATGCAGTTTTTATAATCTTTGCTTAGATACTTAGTTTCGCAAGAAGTCTATTGTTGTTCGCGTTACCATTGTTGCCCGCATTCCGCACGTAAGACGTACTATTAGTAATTCCCTACCATAATTTATTTAATCTAATTATAGTCTAATTTAATTAGTCAGGAATCTAGAAAATACATTTCCTAGATTCCTGACATCTAACTACTTAGAGTCAAAACAAACGGATCTGATTTTACACCTGTTCCTGAGCTTATCTCCACGCTAGATTTTAGATTTATGGATGGCCGGACACCGCGCGGGTAGCGCGAAGGAATGTTCTGGTCCGCATTGCCAAAGTTGCGCACATAACGCACTTTAGAAATATATGGTGTTAAGGTCCAATAATCAGTTGTTAACCCTGTACTTGAATAGCTACCTTTTACGGCATATCTTTCAAATTGTCCTGCCATTAATTCTCCAAACCTTAGTAATCCTACTTTAGCATTTGTAGTAGTAGAAACTGTACTACTCATATTAGTATCTGTATATTTGGCTAGTTTATATGAATCACTACTTCCTACTGTTCCTAGATACCAAGTTGTACTATCTTCTATCATATCACTATAAGCATTTCCTACATAATTAGTTAGATATTCCCCATTTAAAAATGTTCCAATTGTATTTGTACTTGAAAATGTATTAGTATCTCCAAAAACACTCTTTATAAACGTACCAGAACTCTTTAATGGCTCGGCACTTACTATCTTTGTTCCTGTTCCATTTTCATGGCTTACTATTCTATATAGATTATTCTCATCATTTCCAAATCTTACATACTCACCACTATATCTACTTGAAAGTAATGTACCTGATAGACTAGTATCATTATCTCCTTCTAAGCGATAGGGATTTTCTATTGTTCCATTACCATCTACGATACGAACGCTAGATTTTAGATTTATTGATGGCCGGACACCGACCGAACCGGTCGAAGGGTTGCCGAGCGCAGTGCCATCGTCGCTCACGTTACTCACGGTAGACGAACTACGTGGTGTTAAAGTCAACCAATTAAGTCCATTATTTAAATAACCATTACTATAAGTTGTTCCTGTATAACTGGACTGATACTCATATATATTAAGTAATCCAACGGCATCTGTTACAGTTGCCTCTCCATTAGGTCTTGTTATACTTCCTAAACTAGTCGCATCTAATGTCGCATCCCATACTGCATCAGTAATAATAAAGTCTTCATAATCTCTTAAATTACCTAAGAAGCCATCTACTGTAGTATCATTTAACCACTCTTCCATATAACTTCCTTCAAAAGCACTACTAGCATCATCATAGTTAACTGCACTTATATTCCACTGTGTTACCAACTTAGTTGTCTTCGCTTCATTATTTACAGATACTGCTCTCCATAACTTTCCACTATACCAGATATAGTTATTTGGATCTTCTCCTGTTATAAATGTATCTACCTCATCATTGTATTGATTATCTTCAGGTATATTAGACAACAATACTTCATTTACAGGACTAGTTGTAACAGGCATCTTATCTCCATCTTTACCATAAACATTTATTTGTACTGAGAATTGTAATCCTCCTCCATCTCCTTGAGGATTATAATCTTCATCTACCCACATTCTTAGTCTATATCTATTACTTTCACTAGAGTTCATACTACTTGTATATAAACTCATCTCTCCTGATGGTCTTCCTGTAAAGTTATTAGAACTCGTCTCCTCATTATAAACTTCTGGTGTCATTAATTCTTCTTCACCATCATCTGTTAATCTAGTTAAATATAACTTTATATTAGAACCATCTATCTTTCTATCACTAGTTGTTACATCTTTCGCACTTATCTCATAATTGATATTTACATCTCCTGCTATCTTACTACTTACTGTAAAATCAAAGTATTCTCCTTCTGTTAGTCTTTTCTTCCCAGTTGCATCTGTTGTTGGTAAGGCACCATTTATATTTATTACATTATCTGTTTCTTCATATGTCATTGTTATTGAACCTGTCGTTATACTATTTAATTTTGTTCCTGTTTTACTATAACTAAAGGCCGCATAGCTTACTCCTATTAATGCTATTACCATTAATAATATTAATCCTATTATTACTATTTCTTTCTTTGTCTTTTCCATTTTTTACTCCTCCTCAATTTATTTTTCTCACACTAAAAAGAACCTATCTCTATCCTGCTCTTATATCATAATGAAAGAAAGTAATTATATTACTTAATCTACAAGTAACTGCCCCCCCCCAGGTAACACATTGTAAACCTAGAGTTTTTAAAGATTGACGAATTAATTTACCCCAAAATTGACAATTTATTTTACCCTGATAAACTAAATTAACCATACAATCACTCTCTTTCTATTATCTTTGTTAACTTAATACTATCATAAATTACTTTAAATAGCAATAATTTTAATAACCTACTCTTAATATTTTAAAAGATACATTTTTACTAACACCATAATTTAATGCTTCTCTACTTGTTTCAAATAACACATCAAAGTCATATAATTTATCAAAACCAATATTGCGTCCTGTATCTAAAACAATTCCTATGAAACTACCTGCATTGCTATTACTAACCTCTATAACAGTACCAAAAGGAATACTTCTATCTCCTGCTAATATTCTAATATCACCATAAGTAGAATCAGGATAATAAATACTATCACCTATATAATGACCAGAAGCTGTATAATTACCAATATCTGCACCATATCCACTCATAGTACCTGTAAAAGTAGAACCAACCGTAATAGAAGGAATATATACCTCTTCATCAGGTTTACTATCAATAGGTGTATTATCTTCTATTACTTCATCTTTACCTACAACTACCTCTTCCTCAGGCTCTTCTTCTATAACTTCCTCTTCTGCTTTTTCCTCTACTACTACAGGTTCTTTTTCTACAACTTCTTCTACTACTTCAACAGGTGCAACTTCTATAACTTCTTCTTTAGTAATTGCATCACTGTTTACATAAGTAATTTTATTATTTACATCTATATCTTTTACATCAGGTGTAGTTGTACTGACAAGTAAACAACACCCCATAAATAAAATTGCATTAATAATATAAATGGTTCTCTTCATAATATCACTGCTTTCTATGTTCATTTATATCTTAACACATAGACACTTATAAGACAACCATTTGACAAAAAGATAAGTGTAAACTACTGTTCATAGTAACTCTTAATAACATCATAATCGCAGTATGGTAAATACTTATCATCAATAGCCATGTAATCATCTCTACCCTTACCTGCAATTAAAACTATATCTTTATCCTCTGCCATATCTAAAGCTTTATATATCGCTTTCTTTCTATCGATAATCCTCTCATAATTAGTTTTATCTGAACCACTAACTAAATCATCTATAATTTTATTAGGATCTTCATATCTTGGATCATCCATTGTAAATATTACATAATCTGATTTTTCTAAAACTACTTTACCCATACCTGGCCTTTTATCACTTTCTCTTCCTCCAGCACTACCAGTAACTGTAATAATTCTAGCATCTTTAACCATATCTAAAAATGTTAATATATTATCTAAGGCATCAGTAGTATGAGCATAATCAAGAATTACTGTATATTTAGAGACAAAAGGCATTATCTCCATTCTACCTTCTATTTGTTTAATCTTACTAACTCTTTTAATTATCTCATCAAAACTAATACCTTTACAAAGAAGGCAAAGTATAGCTGAGCTTAAATTATCAACATTAAAACTACCAAGTAATGGAGAAATGACTTCATAAGTTTTATTGTTATATTTAAAGGTAATAATAGTCTTATCTCTTCTCAAAGTATAATTCTCTATCTTTAAAGTATCACTATCTTTATAGCCATAACTAACTATCTTACCATTCGCTTCTCTTTTAAACTTATCAAAGTATTTATCACTACTATTTAATATTGAATAACCTTCATCTTTAACTTGTCTAACTAGCTGACACTTACAGTCTACATAGTTTTCTATTGTTTTATGAATATTTAAATGATCTTCTGTAATATTAGTAACTATTCCTATATCATATTTAATATCATCAAGTCTATGTCTATAAAAGGCTTCACTACTTGCTTCCATACAAACTGTATTACAACCATTATCAATAAATTCTCTAAAATACTTATAAAGTCTATCTACATCAGGACATGTATTTCTAATGCTTTCCTTTTTACCTTTATATTTTTTACCATTAGTACCTATATAAGCACAGCTTCCACCTAATAACTGATAAATAATCTCTGCAACAGTAGTCTTACCATTAGTACCAGTAACTCCTATCATATAAAGATAATTACAAGGATAATCATAGAACTTAGCACTAAGTTTTCTAAGCTCTAAATTAGTATCATCAACTTTAATAACAGGTACTGACTTATTTTCTACATCACGACTAACAACAATAGCACTCGCACCATTTTTAATCGCTTCATCTATAAAATCATGCCTATCAGCAGTAACACCCATTGTACAAACAAATATATCCCCAGGCTCTACCTCTTTTGAATTTATCTTAATCCCTTTAATTAATCTATCATCATTAATATCATATAATTCACTTAATCTTTTCAAAAAACATCAACACCTTCTAATATAAAATATAAAGATATAATAATCTTGTTACTTATATTATATACCGTCAAAAAAATAATGAAAAGAAATGAGACTTCTCACTCAAGAAATTCCAACTCTCTTTGCAACTTTTTTGTTAATTATATATTAACACACTTTATATCAACTATCTATTTAAACTTTCTATTTTCATTTTAGATAAGCCAGTAATATTAATAACTTCATCAATAGAAAATCCATTATCTAATAGCCTTTTTGCAGTTGAAGCAAGTTGTTCCTCAAAGGCTTTACTTTTTTCCTCAAGAGACTTCTTATCTTTCTCAAAAGACTTCTTATCTTTCTCAAAAGACTTTTGCCCTTTCTCAAGAGATTTCTGTCCTTCTTCAAGAGATTTCTTCCTCTCTTCAAGAATCTTATTATTTTCTTCTATAAATTTCTTACCTTCTTCAATTTTTACCAAATCATCTTTAACATACTCTTTCGCCTTTTGTTTCCATTCCCATTCTTTGTGTTTTTCATAATCATATACACCAATTATTCCTAAATTATTAGATAGTTTTTTTATCTCTTCTTTCGCTTCCATTAATCCTTCAACTCCTTCACTAATCTTTTCTATATCTTTTCGTTTTGTTAAAGTTAGTAAAGTTATAGCCCTCTCAAACTCACTTAACTCATCATTATTATAATATTTTTCACGGAATTTTAAAAGATTAATATTGTATATTATAAGATTTTCTGAAAGAATAATTCCGCGTTCTGGATCCATTAATACAAACTTTATTATTTCTCTATCATCATATTGCCAATCTAAATCAAAGTTTATTTGTATACCTATATAATTATCATCATAATTTTCTCCACTAAAATTCGCTTCTGTCTTACCCTTTAATATGTAATCAATATTTCTATTTACTAATCCTTCATAATAACTAGCATTCATTTCTAAATTCACTACATTTCTTTCAACTCTAACAATTATATCTGTAACTTTCTTCTTTTCTTTAGCATTACTAACAGGTAACTCTGTATTTTCCAAATGCATATTCTTTCTTATTATTTCTTTATCAAGACCTAAAAAATATTCTAAAATCATGCTTAGAAATATTTTGCTATTCATCATTAAATTCTTAAATACAACATCCTCTGTAGCAGGTAAGACTTCTCCTTTCCTTATAAGTTCTTCTCTTAATTTTATCGCTTCTTTTAAATTTATCATTTTTTCTAAAAATTCTTCACTATATCCAGTGTACATCACAATATCTCCTTTCTTTATTAACTGATTTCTAGAAAGTGATTACACTCTATCATAAGGAGATAATTAAATCAAAAAGAGAAAAATACAAGTTCAAGACAAAAACAGGTGCAAAATCACTTCAAAACACCTGTTTTCCCCAATTTTCACTGATAAATTATCTTGAATTTCTAAAATTCATATAAATTTTATTTTTTTCTACGTTCTACTTTAAGGCCCATCATCAAATCATTAACTGCTATATTTTTATCAAGTTTTTCATCTTTAATAATATCAATAGATAAAGTCTCTTCTTTAACATAATTCATATACTTATCAAGCATTACATCGACAATATCTTCTCCATTATAGTAAAGATTAATTCTATCAGTAATAACAAAATCAGCTTCTTTTCTTAGACTTTGTACTTTTCTAACTACTTCACGAGCAAGTCCTTCAAGAATTAAGTCATCTGTTAAAGTAGTATCTAAGACTACACTAATATTACCATTACTAGAAGCACAATATCCTTCTTTATTCTTAAGAGTTGTTGTAATCATATCTTCGGTAATCTTTAACTCTTTACCTAAGAATTCAGTAGTATAGTAACCTGATTTAATTTGATTAACATCATTAATATCAAATTTACTAACTAATTCTTGGAAGTCTTTAATATTAGAACCAAACATCTTACCTACTACTCTAAAGTTAGGCTTAACAATATAATCCATATAAAGACTCATATCATCTTCATAAACTACTTCTTTAACATTTAACTCTTCTAATATTATAGATTCAAGTTCTCCTACTACACTTTCAAATACTTTAGGAACAATTATAAAGTTAAGAGGTTGTCTAACTTTAATAGACACATCTTCTCTGGCATTACGTCCTAAACTACAAATATCACGAACTAAACTCATTCTATTTTCAAGTTCACTAGATATTAAAGTTTCATCTACTTTAGGGAAATCTCTCAAATGAACACTCTTACCATCAGTCAAATTACGATAAATTTCTTCTGTAACAAATGGTGTAACAGGTGCAGCCATCTCACATAAAGCAAGTAAAACTTCATAAGTAGTTTGATATACTGCCTTTTTACTAAGAGTAAGTTCACTATCCCAGAATCTCTTTCTATTACTTCTAATATACCAGTTAGAAAAATCATCATTTAAGAAATCTACGATATAATGAACTACTTTATTTAAGTCATACTCATCATATGCTTTAGTAACAAGTGACAAAGTATTATTTAAACGAGATAGTAACCATTTATCAGTAATATCTCTATCATTAACAGGAACATTATATTCCCTTGGATCAATCTTATCTGCATTAGCATACATCTCAAAGAATGAATAAGCGTTTTTAAGTGTTGATAAGTACTTAGAATTAACTTCTTTTAAGCCATCATTATCAAACTTAATAGGAGTCCATACAGGAGATACATAAGGTAAATAGAATCTAATAACATCACTTCCAAACTCATTCATCAAATCAAATGGTTTAACGATATTACCTTTACTTTTACTCATCTTCTTACCATATTTATCAAGTAATAAGTCATTAACTAAGACATTTTTATAAGGACTTTTACCGGTAACAAAAGTAGAGATTAACATTAAAGTATAGAACCATCCTCTAGTCTGATCTATTCCTTCACAGATAAAATCTGCTGGAAATTGATCTTCAAATAACTCTTTATTTTCAAATGGATAATGGTACTGTGCAAAAGGCATAGAACCTGAATCAAACCAGCAATCAATTACTTCACTAACACGACTCATTGTTTTTCCACATTCTGGACACTTAATATGAATATCATCAACATAAGGACGATGTAACTCTATAGTCTCATCTATATCTTCTATTGCTTTTTCTACAAGCTCTTTACGTGATCCTATCATCTCTTGATGTCCACAACTACATTTCCATAAAGGTAGTGGAGTACCCCAATATCTATTTCTTGATATAGCCCAATCATTCATATTTAATAACCAGTTACCAAATCTTTTCTCTCCAACAAAAGATGGATACCAATTAACACCATTATTATTTTTAACAACTTGGTCTTTTATCTTAGTTACCTCTAAGTAATATGAAGGTTTAGCATAATATAATAAAGGTGTATCACATCTCCAACAATGAGGATAATTATGATTCATTTTAATCTTCTTAAATAGTTTACCATTCTCTTTTAAGTACTTAATAACTTCTATATCAGCATCGAAAACAAACATACCTTTCCATAATCCTTCAGTATATTTACCATCCTCTCCTACAGGATTTAAGACAGGTAAATTATATTTCTTTCCTACATTATAGTCATCTTGTCCAAAAGCAGGTGCAATATGAACAATACCAGTACCATCTTCCATAGTTACATAATCATCTACTGTAACAAAAAAAGCTTTCTTATCTACTTTTAAACTAGGTATTAACTGTTCATATTCCATATATTCTAAGTTCTTACCACTATATTCTTCTAATACTGTATAGTCATCTCCTAATACTTTAGAAGCTAGTTTTTTACCTACAATAAACTTATTACCTTGACTCTCTACTAATACATACTCTTCTCTTGGATTAACACAAAGTGCTACATTACTAATCAAAGTCCAAGGAGTAGTAGTCCAAACAAGAAAGTAAACATCTTCATCCTTTTTCTTCATAGGAACAATAACAGTATTTGCAGTTACTTCTTTATAACCTTGGGCTACTTCATGAGAAGCAAGACCTGTACCACATCTAGTACAGTATGGAAGTATCTTATGTCCTTCATAAAATAATCCTTCATCAAAGAATTTTTTAAGAATCCACCATTCTGTTTCTATATAGTTATTATCATAAGTAACATAAGGATGCTCTAAATCAATAAACTGTCCCATTTCTTTAGTTAAATCAGAAAAAGCCTTCTCATTTTCCCAAACACTCTCACGACACTTCTGATTAAATTCTTTTATACCATACTCTTCGATATCTTTTTTATTACTAAAACCAAGTTCTTTTTCTACTTGTAACTCTACAGGAAGTCCATGAGTATCCCAACCTACTTTACGTAGAACTCTATATCCTTGCATAGTCTTATATTTACAGAAAGTATCTTTTAAAAACTTAGCCATCATATGATGTAGTCCTGGTTTACCATTAGCAGTTGCAGGTCCATCATAAAAAACAAAGTTTTCTTTACCTTCTCTATTATCAATACATTGTTTTAAGATATCCATCTTCTCCCAAGTCTTTAAAATATTCATCTCGACTTCATGAGTCTTACCTTTTTCAAGTTCCCTAAATGCCATAATTATCTCCTCCTAAACAAAAAAATCTATGAATCACAAGGGCGTTAAAAATAACACTGTACCACCTTGGTTCATAGATTTAATCTATCTTGATTATTTAACGGTTTTACCCGGCTTTAACTTATCCTTAAAGCACAACTTGAAAGTGATCCGAAATAAGTTCCTTTATTCTTTTCCACCAACCAAGAACTCTCTATAAAATTTCCTTATTCCCGTCTTTCGCACTTGTTTTAAATAAAACTAAACAAAATATATCACAGTTTATATAGTTTATGCAACTATTTTTATAAATGTTTTACCAATTTCTTTTCTTTTTTATAAATAAAAGTAACAGAAGAATCCATTGTCATCATACTAGTATAATATGTCTCATCTTTATTCAATTTTAGTTTTAATTCATCTTTACTTAATAATATACCACTTGTACTATTATAACTAGTTATAGTAATACATGTAGGATATGACTTTTTAGGAACAATCCTAATACCATAAGAATTAATTTTTGTATTTTCTTTTATAGAACATTCTGTTATTCCTTTATTATAATAAGAATAAAGATTATTAATAGCAGTCTTATTATCTTTAGCATATTTCTTTAATTCTTGATATTTCCTTAAAATAACATCATCTTTTAAACTATCAGGATATTTTTCTAATAACCAGTAAAGCTGATTTAAAAGTCTTTCATACATTTTTTCAACATATTCATTAAAAACATATATTATCGTGGGTATTCTCTCATCCCACTCAATAATTTGATTTTCCTTACTTGCAAAATTAGTTATTCTAGCAATCATAAGATTTCTCCCTTCGAGTAAGACTTATTATATACCAATGGAAAGAAAAAAGCAAGAACTAAACTCTTACTTAAATCTCTTATCCTATAAATCATTTATTAAACAAATCACTATGACTACCAGTTTCTACTAAATATAAAATTAATATATCTTCATCATATTTATAAACTAATAACCAATCTGGTTCAATATGGCACTCCCGACAATTACTATAATATTTATTATCAATAAGAGCATGATCTCTATACTTGGAATCTAACTCTTTTTTCTTAGATAACATATCAACTACATTTAAAAGCTTATCAATATTTTTGCCTTGTTTAGTAACTTTCTTAAGTTGTTTTTTAAAACTTTTAGTAAACTTAACTTTGTAATTATTCATCAGACTCTAAAGCCTCTTTTAAATCTGCAATATTATCATAAGCTTTATATTCATTTGGATGTTTCTCCATATAATCAAGTTCATTAAGGGCTGCTAAAAATTCTCTACTTGGTCTAGGTTCTTTAACCTCAAATGGTATTCCTCTTTCGTAAATTGCTCTTTTTAAAAACATATTTATAGCAACACTCATATTTAAACCTAAATTATTAAAAAGAGCAGTAGCTTCTTCTTTAACTTCTAAAGGAACATTCACATTAATAGCACTAGTTAAATTAGACATATAATAATCATCTCCTTTCTTGCCAACATAATAACATGTTTTTTATGTATATGTCAACATATTTTCATGATAAACAAGGTAATTGTGTAGAAATATGTAGAAATCATCTAGTTTTTTCAACATCTAAACTAGGAACATTACTAAATATATCTCCAGTGTTATTAACTGTTTCTAAAGACGCTCTCATACTATCTAACTGAGCTCTTTTAATAGCAAGCTCTTGTTCTTTGTTAACTCTTTCAGCTTCTTTTTTCTCTTTCGCTTCCTGATAAGCATAAGAAACACTATCAATATTACTTTTTATATCACGCTTAATAGAATTATATCTATCATTAACATTAGCTTTCAAATCAGATAACTCATTATTAAATACAGTCTTTATTTGAGACATACTCTTAGAAACTTTTCCCATCGTCTCATAAGCACTTACTCTTATATTAAAACCTGATTCATATACTTTATCACTAATATCACTAAATAAATTATCTTTCTTACTCTTAAAATATCTAACAACTCTATTAGTAGCTTTACCCATATAACTACTTTGTCTACTTGCCTTTTGTATTTTTTCATTTATATTAGCAAAAGGAACATCCCTTTCTTTATAATCTGCTTTAATCTCTTCATCAAATTTTATAGCACTATTTAACTCTTCTAATCTAGCTTGCTCTTCTTCCTTTTTCTTTTGCTCTACTGCTCTATTATATTTATTAGTAATATATTTTAGTTTTACATCTTCTATAGCCTTCTTAATAGTTAAATCTATAGTAGTATTCTCTTTCACTTTTTTAATAGCAACATTTTTTACACTAACAACAAAAGATGAGGCCTTACTAACTTTCCCAGATCCTATTTCTTTTATATAATCAAAAGTATCAATAACTTCTGACCCTATCTCTTCTCCAAATTTAATAGGAGCATCTATCTTTTCTTCTAATACCTGAAAAAGTTCATCCTTTTTCTTATCAAGCTTTTTTTTCTTTCTTATAGCTTCAGCCATCAAATCACTTTTTACAATATTAACTTTTATTCTAAACCGTCTATATGGAGCAAGTAGTTTATTAGAAATAGAAGTAATTCTAGCTTTCCTTAAATCAGCCTTTGCACTTTTATACTTCTCTAAACTAGAAGTTAATCTTTCTTCATCAGACAAAAGCTCTTTTTCCAATTCTTCTAAAGTCATAAATATCACTCACCTTATGAAAACATTGCATTTACTATATCTTTTATTTTATTTCTCTCTTCATCGCTTTCTAAATCAACTAAAGTATCCTTACCTTCACTATCTTTAATTATACGAGAAGCTAAGATATCACTAGTCTCATCACCCTTATCAATAGCATAAATAGCATAATTATTCCCATCAAGACTAACAGTCTTTAACATCTCTGCTTCCTTAACTTCACCATCAACTTCAATCTTAAATTTTGCATCATCCATAATTTTAACCTCCTTTTATCTTATATAAATATATTATCATAAACAAAAAGAAAAAGCTAGATTATATAAACATATAATCTGGCTTTTTATAAGGTTCCTCATAACTTTTATCTTTCATATATCTATCTATAAGAACTACTCTTTCTTGTTTTAGACTTTTAGGAACATCTATAACTCTTTGATTTCTAGAACCTCTATAATAGATATTTAAACTTCTCTCTTCTAAAATGAATTTACCATCTACTAAGACATCTACTTCACTTAATAACTTCTTCATCTTAGGATTTTTAAGCATAGCTTCATAAGTATAACCTGTATAACACCATACATTAAGTCCCATCTCATGAGCAGCTTTACTAATCAGATAACAGGCTTCACTCTGACATACAGGATCTCCTCCGGATAAAGTAATACCATCTTGATTTTTAATAGTCTTTAACTCATCTATTACTTCATTAACATCGAATAAAGCCCCACCATCAAAGTCATGAGTCCCTGGATTTTGACATCCAGGACACGCATGAGGACATCCTTGCGTCCAAATAACAGTTCTTACCCCTTCTCCATCTACAATAGAGTCTGGTTGTAAATAAGCTGCTAGTCTTATTTTCATTTTATTTACCTTCTTTTGCAGTCTTTAAAACATCATTTAAGCCACTATGTTTAACACGGTCAGCCTCTTCAGCACGTTTACCATTATTAAATCTATCAACACCACCTACTAAGTAACCTGTAATACGTCTAATCCTTTCAAATTTTTGTCCTTCTCCAACTATTTTTTTCATATTTAATTCCTCCCTCTTATTTTTATTTATTAAAACTATTCACAACAATTATTATCAATAGATGTTATTCTCTCAATTGGAACCCCTTCACCTTCATGACGTCCACATCTAGGACAAACATCATTAATAACTCCAACATATCCACAAACAGGGTCTCTATCAACAGGATGGTTAATCGCACCATATCCAATACCTGCTTCTTTCATAACACGAATTATCTTCTCAAATGCCTCAACATTAGAAGCAGCATCACCATCAAGTTCAATATAAGAAATATGTCCTCCATTAGTAAGAGCATGGTATGGTGCCTCTTTCTCTATCTTATCAGTAATACTTATATTGTAATAAACTGGTACATGGAATGAATTAGTATAATATTCTCTATCAGTAACACCCTTAATCTTTCCATATATCGCTCTATCAATTCCTGTAAATCTACCAGATAGCCCTTCTGCAGGAGTTGCAAGACAAGTAAAGTTCAAGTTATATTTACGAGAATACTCATCACAACGTTTTCTCATAAATGTAATAATCTCAAGTCCTAACTTTTGACTTTCTTCACTTTCTCCATGGTGTTTTCCTGTTAAAGCTTTTAAACATTCTGCAAGTCCAATAAATCCTGTAGATAATGTTCCATGTTTCCATACTTTTCTAAGTCTATCTGTAGGTTTTAACTTCTCACCATTATTCCAAATACCTTGTCCAAGTAAGAATGGAAAGTTGTAATTATGTTTACTACATTGAAACTCAAATCTTTCAAGTAACTGGTCTTTAACCATATCCATAAGAGACTCAAGCTCTTTATAGAACCCATCCATATCTGCCTTATCTCTTTCTTTTAATGCTATACCATGTTTAATACCAAGTCTTGGTAAGTTAATAGTAGTAAAAGATAAATTACCACGTCCTGTAACAATTTCATTATCTGGACTAGTAACATCTCCTATTACCCTTGTACGACATCCCATATAAGCTATCTCAGTATTAAAGTCTCCTTCTTTATAGTATTGTAAGTTAAATGGAGCATCTATAAAAGCAAAGTTAGGGAAAAGTCTTTTAGCAGATACCTTACAAGCAAGTTTAAATAAATCATAGTTAGGATCTTCCTTATTATAGTTAACCCCTTCTTTTACTTTAAAGATAGATACTGGAAAGATTGGTGTTTCTCCTTTTCCAAGTCCTCTATCTGCAGAAAGTAAATAGTTTTTAATAACCATTCTTCCTTCTGGAGATGTATCTGTTCCAAAGTTAACTGATGAAAATGGAACTTGGGCTCCTGCTCTTGAATGCATTGTATTTAAGTTATGAATAAATGCCTCCATCGCTT
>CAMMKE010000026.1 GCA_946497375.1 uncultured Mycoplasmatota bacterium | reverse complement strand
TTACTTGGTTCAAAGATATAGTCTGTTGTTCTATTAGGTAAGAAGTCAGCATATTTAATCGCTGCGATAGTTATTTTTTCAGCGATTTCTTCTTTATTATCCATATCTTTATTCATATGAGTAAGTATTTCTTCTTTGACACTTTGAATTAGGCTTTTTAGAGTTGCAGCATTACCATCTCTTGTTTTAAATGGTTTACCATCAGTTCCGTTCATTGTTCCAAAACCATAATACTCTAAAACTGTATCTTTAGAGACAAGTCCTGTTTTATATGATGCTCTAAATACTTGTTCAAAGTATAATCCTTGACGCATATCTACTACATACCATATTTCTTTAGGATTAAATCTTTTCATACGAGAAGTGATAGTTGCAAGTTCTCTTGTAGCATATAAAGTTGCTCCATTACTTTGAAGAACAATAAGGGGAGGCATAGGAGCTTTATCTGTATCTTCTATTACTTCAACTATTTTAGCTCCTTCACTTTCTATTAAATAGCCGGACTTTTCCATAATATCTAGTGTTTCTTTGATATAAGGATAAGAATCACTTTCTCCTTCCCATAAATCAAAGTCTGTATTTAATTCTTTATAAATACTCTTTATATCTTTTGTAGATATTTCTTTTATCTTATCCCAAAGAGCGACATAGCCTTTATTTTTACCTGATTCTAACTCGGCAGTTATTTCTCTAACCTTTTCCATTATCTCTTCATTTTCTTTAGCTTTTTTACTTGCAGTAGGATAGATTTCTTCTAAGTCTTCTCCTGTTATAGGTAATTCATCCCAAGTAATTTCTTCTTTTCCACTAAAATAGTTAAGATTAGGATATCTTTCTTTTATCTCATAGATTACCATTCCAGATTGACGACCAATATCTCCGAAGTGAACATCAGCGATTACTTCTTTACCAAGATGTTTTGCAAGTCTTTTTAAAGCTTCACCAATATTTGCACTTCTTAAATGTCCTACGTGAAGAGTTTTAGCGATATTCGCACCACCATAGTCAATGATGATTCTATCACTATCAAGTTTTTCCACATCTTTTGTGGAACTCTTAAAAACTTTTTCCACATATTCTGTTAATAACTCATCTTTAAAGCTTAGGTTAATAAAACCTGCTCCTGCTATATTAATGTTTTTAAAGTATCCTGTTTCTTCTAGACATTTAACTAAATCTTCTGCGATATCTCTTGGTGATTTATGCATTACTTTAGCAAGCTTCATGGCATCATTTATTTGATAGTCTCCTAACTCTTTTTTACTACTTGTTAATAGTTTTACATCATCAAGTGGAATATTATTTTCCTTAAACTTATTTAATATATCTTTTTCCACAGTATTAAAAAAATTCATAGTTTTCCTCCTTCTATATCAATTCTTCATCTTTTAGATAATCTTCTAGATATTTATCTTTCTCTAAAATAACTAAAGGACAGTTATAGTCTTCTTTTTTATAACTCCAAGTATCAAAATACCTCATAACTAGATTAATTAATTCTTGACTATTACCACGGCTTTTATATCTTTCTAACAGTATTTCTTTAGATCCTTTACTTGGTAAGACAAAAGTATAGTTTATATTATTTTGTTCTAATATGTTTCTAATATCAGGTGAAGATGCTACTAAAATGACATCATACTTATTAGAAGTTTCTTTTATCGCATTTATAAAATTATTAGGCCAGTTAGGATTAACTTTTCTATTAGGTATTTCTTTTAACTTCTCGTAATCTTCCTTTTTTACATTAGTATAATCAAAGCGATATGGACTGCTTTGTAAATCTAAAACATTTGAATATTTTTTACCAACGTAGGTCTTTCCTAGTCCTGCAAAGACACTAAATACTTTAGCTCTCATAGTACTCTCCATTCTACCTTAAACTCATGTTTAAAGTCATTACCTTCAATTTCATATATTACTTCAAAAGATTCTCTATCTTTATTTATCTTAAATGTCTTCATAGGAACAAAACCTGTTTGTTTTAAATCTTTTAGAAATACTTCAAAATTAGTTTTTTCGTTTTCCACAAATTTATAACTTAAAATAGTATCTTCTGTTTCTCTTAACATAATATTATCATCTAAGAAAATAGTTAGAAGTGCTTTATCATCTTGATACTGGATTAAGTTTTTTTCATTGTCTAGAGTTCCTTTACCTTCAAAAGGTAATTCTTCATCTTTATTTTTAATTTTTGATTTTATTAATATGTCTTTCATAGAGATTCTCCTTTTTCTGCTAAGATTATAACAAAAAACTATTAAAGTTACAACTTATTTGTTTGAACTTGGATTTTTTGGACATGATATATAAAGAAAGGATTTGATATGTTTATGAAAGTTTTGAAGAAGTGTTTAAAAATATTTATAATTCTTATAGGACTTTTTATTGTTGGTAATATCTGTGTTTATACTTATGCTAAATTAAGTCCTAAGATTGAGATAAAGAATGCTAATAGTTTTATGTTATTTGATAGTGATAATGAAGTGTTTTTTCAAGGAAGTGGTTCTAGGGAATGGATTAGTCTTGATGATATTTCTCCATATTTGATAGAAGCGACAATAAATACTGAAGATAAAAATTTTTATAAACATATTGGCTTTGATTATCTTAGAATATTAAAGGCAATGGCAGTTAATATAACTAGTGGTACTACTAGTCAAGGAGCAAGTACTATTACTCAACAATATGCTAAAAACTTATTTTTAGACTTTGATAAGACTTGGAAAAGAAAATGGGATGAGATGTGGTATACAATAGAAATAGAGTCTCATTATAGCAAGGATGAGATACTTGAAGGGTATTTAAATACAATAAATTATGGTCATGGTAAATATGGAATAGAGACTGCTAGTAAATATTATTTTGGAAAAAGTGCTAAGGACTTAACTTTGGCAGAGGCTGCTATGCTTACGGGTATTCCTAAATCTCCTAGTAATTATTCTCCTTTTGTTAATTTAGAAAAGGCTACACAAAGGCAACAGATGATATTAAAAAATATGTATGATGATGGAGTTATTAGTGAAGCGGAATATAATAAGGCTCTTGATGAAGAGTTGAAGTTTGTCGGTGAAGAAGAAGAGGATGAGCTCGAGAGTGTTATGTATTATCAAGATGCTGTTATAGAGGAGTTAAAAAGCTTAAAGGAAATACCTGAGTCTTTTCTTGAGACAGGAGGTCTTAAAGTATATACTAGTCTTGATATGGAGGCACAGAAACAGTTAGAAGAGACTGTTAAAAATACAATGCCAGATAGTGACTTAGAGACTGCTAGTGTTATGGTTAATCCTAATAATGGAAGAGTTATCGCTTTAGTGGGCGGAAAAGACTATAGTAAGTCAGAGTTTAATAGAGCGACTGATGCGAAAAGGCAGGTAGGTTCTACGATGAAAGCTTTTCTATATTATGCGGCTTTAGAAAATGGTTTTACGGCTTCTACTACTTTTACGAGTGAAGAGACTACTTTTACTTTTAATAATAATCAATCATATTCACCACAGAATTATAATGGTACTTATGGTAATAAGCCTATTTCTATGGCTACTGCTATTGCTTACTCTGAAAATATTTATGCTGTTAAGACACATATGTTTTTAGGTGAAGATACACTTATTGATATGGCAAAAAGACTTGGTATTACTTCTAAACTTGATGAAGTACCTTCTCTTGCTCTTGGTACTAGTGAGATTGGTATGTTAGAAATGGCTGGTGCCTACTCTGCTTTTGCCAATCAAGGATATAAAGTAACACCTCATTTTATTACTAAAATTGTTGATAAAGAAGGTAATGTTTTATATGAAGCGGAGGAAGAGAAAGACCTTATTCTTAATTCTAGTTTAACTTTTATTTTAAGTAATTTGTTAACCGCTACTTATGATGCTAATTTTATTGATTATAACTATCCTACCGCTGTTAATCTTGCTAGTAGAATGACTCATAAATATGCTTTAAAAAGCGGTACTACTAATACCGATAACTGGTATATTGGCTATAATAAAGATATTGTTACGGCAGTATGGTGTGGTTATGATGATAGTAGAGACTTGAAATCTAGTGAATATAAATATGCTCAGAATATTTGGTTAAATACTATGGAAAACTATATGAAAGATAAAGATGATGCTTGGTATAGTCAACCTGAAAATGTGGTAGGAGTTTTGGTTAATCCAATTACGGGGAAACCTGCTGTTGATAGTGATGAGAAAAAAATAATTGAATACTATGTTAAAGGAACAGAACCTAGTGCAGATGATCCTGTTTTTGATGAGATTAGTGGAAATACTAGTAGTAATTAGTATAATTTAAAATTTTATTAATATAATTACTTTGAGAGGATGATTTGATGAATAATAATTTTGATACTTATCCTAATCAAAGTACTGATCCACCTTATCAAAACTTTGATTATGATTATAACCCTAATATGAATAATATTCCTAATAACAATGATACTGTTCCAATTAGTGGTGATATGGATTATGCAGAGAATATTTTAGAATTAAATGTCGGTAAAGAAGCAAGTTTCTATATGTCATATTCTGACTCGTTGGAATGGCGTGATAGAGTATTTACAGGAACAATTGTTGGGGCAGGTAGAGACTATGCAGTTGTTAGAGATAGTAATAACCATAATTTTCTACTTTGGACAGTTTACCTTAGTTATGTAGAGTTTAGAGAAGATATTACTTTAAGATAATTTACTTTTCTCTTTTTATTTGCTATAATATGGTTATATAACAAGGTAAGAAGGAGAAGGAGTTATGGAGAGAAAAAATAATAAGAGTTTAGTAGTTGCTTTAATATTAGCGATAATAGTCATCTTAGGATTAGTCTTATATATTTGTTATGATAAAGAAGTTATTTTTAGCAACAACAATACTAATGAAGAACCAGAAAATCTTAGTGAAAATGATGAGGAAACAGAAGATGTAAATAGTAATACCGATAATAGCAATAATAGCTTAAGCGCCGAAGATGAGTTAAATACTGATGAAAATGGTATTAATGCAATTTATAATCAAAAGAAATGTTATGGTACATATTATGGTGAGAGTAGTGGTACTCAAGATAATGGCATATCTTGGAATATTAAGGCTACTTATGTGTTAAATCCTGATGGAACTTATAGTTCTGACTATGGTACTTCTTTTGATGAAGGTATTTATGTCACTATTGCTAATACAATTGTATTTATAGGGCCTAAACATACATTTGGACCAGAAGACCAAGATCCACATTACTATCCTGAAAACTATGTAATCGCTGATGATTGTTCTTATTTTATAGCAAGCAATCAGAATGGATTAATACTCAGAAAACAGTAATTATAAATAGTTACATCGTTAGAGAAGATATTACTTTAAGATAATTTACTCTTCTCTTTTTATTTGCTATAATATGGTTATATAACAAGATAGAAAGAGGTGTTTTGAGATGAAAAAAAGATACTTTGTTATTATGGTTATAATTTTTATGGCAATAATTATTGCAATGGGGGTTAAAAATGAATACTCCCCGCAGCAAGCTACGGGGTATCTTCCCAAAGCGATGTTATTTTTGCTGTTGAAATTTCAAATATAACTGCTTGTATTCCGCATCTTGTTTACCTTGATTTTTTACATATTCTTTTATTACCGATTCATTTTGATTTTTTCCTACTGTAGCCACAAAATAACCGTCTGACCAAAACTGTCCTCCCCATAGTTGTTTCTTTACTTGAGGACATTCGACAAAAATTTGTCTTGCTGTTATGCTTTTTATTATTTTAACTATTTTACTTGGTGCATAGTTTGGTGTACTTTGAACTAGAAAATGTACATGATCTTTATCCGTACCTATTTCTAGAAAAACAATATAATCATATCGTTTCTCTATCTCAAGACAAATTTGTCGAAGATGTTCATCCACTGTTTCATCAAATACTACACGACGGTATTTTGCTGGACATACAATGTGGTAAACAAGATTGCTTACGTTGTGCGACAAATATAGATATTGACTATCTCCCATAACATCGCCCTCACTTCGTATTTATAATACTACGTTCGGCCTTACGTTGCAAGCAACGGGGAATTAAACCCTAGACTAATGACCATGCACCGTATGGTCATTAGTTATTAAATTTATGAGTGTAGATTACAGTAATTTAGAAGATAAGTTAAAGGAAAAAAATGATTATATTAATGTATTGCAAGAAAATAAGGAAGATTCTAATATTGAAGTATTATCAATTATGGATGATGAGGTTCAGACTCTTTCAAATATAATAAGTAGTGGTTTTGATCCAAGCAATGGAGAAAATTATTATTTTAATAATCATAACATTACTATAAATGATATTAAAGATAAATTAGATAGTATAGAAATTTATCATACGGCTGGGCCAAGTCCTTTATTTATGATAATGAAAGCAATTAAAGAAAATGATCAGTATATATTAACAGTTAAGGTTATATTTCCAGATTATAATGCAACTACAGCTTTAAGAGAGTCTTTTCCATATTATATAGATTATGATAAGACCACAGCTATTTCTAATCCACAAGTTGATGCTAACTATTTTCCTGTTTCAACATACAATAATTTAAAACAGGGCACTACATATACTATTGTATTTGATAATAATAATAACTTTATTTCATCATCTTTAGATTAACTTAATATAATATTATTTAATAAGCTAGAGATATAATGTTTTGACTTTAATTAAAATATTCTATTTTTCTCTTGCTGTCTATTTTGTATTCTTTCTTATAGATTTTAAGCTTTTCATTTGCTATAATACTATTAAGGATGTGATACTAATGATTTATGCTATTATTGTTGGGGTTATTTTATTAATTATTTTAATTTGTGTAATAATGGTTTTAGTTTGTAAAAATAAATATAACTTTTTATATATTAAGGTGAAGGAAGCCGATAATAATTTAGATATTTTATTACAAAAAAAAGAAGAGATACTTTTAAAGATTATTCCTATTTTAGAAGAGGCTAAAATAAAAGATATTCCTGAAGTTATTAAATTAAAATCTAAAAGACTTAATCATCATGAGTTATATCAAGAATTAATGGATATGACTACTGAGATTCTAAAGATAATAGATGACTATGAGGATAAACTTGATTTTAAGAAACTAGATGCTTTAGTAGATAAATTAAACGAAAATGAAAATGATTTAAGAGCAGCTTTAAAGTATTATAATGATAATGGCGAAGAGATTATTTATCTTTCTCATAAGTTCCCAACTAATTTAATTAAAACCTTTTCTCATTATCAAGATATAGAGACTTATAAATTAGAGAAAAGAGAAACTTTTGAAATATTAAAACATTGACCTAGTTGCCAATGTTTTTTTTATAAGTTTTACTAGTTTCATATTCTTTTCTTAACTCTTCTAATGTTATAGCATCGTCTCCTATATTAGTTACGATAGTACCATTATCACAGTAAATAATTGATTCAGGAACTTCTAGATTTAAGTAATTAACATAAGGTATTAATCTAGCATCACTTTTACTTTTTTCTATTAATTCTTCAGGGCTTATTCTTTGTCCTAAATATATCTTTTTGGATACACTATGCTTTTTAGTGTTATATCTTTCTCCATCTATTTTTACTTCTTTAGTATCATAGTATTGAAAGGCAATTACATCACTAGTAAATTGTTCTTCTAATGGAGATACTTTATCTACACTCCTAAACCTAGAATCACAACTATTTAATCTTATTCCGTTTGGAATAAATTCTTTTAGATATGTATCTACTGTTATATCTATTTTGATATTATCTTTTTCAAAGTGATAATGATTATCATTATGAAAAACTTTAGATAAGCTTTCTATTATTTCTGTTAAATCTTTTGTTTTTTCTACTTCTTCCATTTTTTTCTTCTCCTTTAAACTTATTTTAGTTGTTTTTAAGGATTATAGCAAGATATTTTGATTTAATTGTGTCATAAATAACGATATTTTTCCATTTATTTCCAGCTATTAGAAAAAGAAAAACTAGTAGGCTTATTACTAGTTAATCTATTTTCCAATCTATTGGTTTTAGACCTTTAGAGATTAGGAAGTTATTAGTCTTAGAGAATGGTTTACTACCAAAGAAGCCATTGTAAGCAGAAAGCGGTGAAGGATGGGCTGACTCTACTATATAGTGATTTTTATTAGTTATTAACTTCTTTTTATTTCTTGCAAAGCTTCCCCAAAGAATGAATACTATAGGCTCCTCTTTTTTATCTAATAGTTCTATTATCTTATCAGTAAATATTTCCCAGCCTTTATCTTTATGAGAGGCTGCCATATTCGCTTCTACTGTTAATACGGCATTAAGAAGTAATACTCCTTGGTCTGCCCAAGGAATAAGGCTACTAGTTTTAGGAAAAGGTATTCCTAAGTCATCATTTAACTCCTTAAAGATATTTTGTAATGATGGGGGCTTTCTAATACCATTTTTAACAGAGAAAGATAGTCCTTCTGCTTGATGTTCTCCATGATATGGGTCTTGTCCTAGTATTACGACTTTTACATCTTTATATGGAGTATGTCTTAAGGCATTAAATATCTCATTTTTAGGTGGATAAATAGTCTTTTCTTTATATTCATTATTAACAAAATCTATTAATTTTTTAAAATAGTCTTTATTATATTCATCTTTTAAATAAATATCCCAATCGTTTCCAATCATACTTCTCACTCCTACTTATGATAGTTTTCATTATTTCTTATTTTATATGTTCTATAAAGTTGTTCTAGTAATATAACTCTAAATAGTTGATGAGGAAAAGTTAGTTTAGAAAAAGATATACTATAATTCGCTCTTTTCTTTACTTCTTCACTTAGGCCGTAACTTCCTCCTATTATAAAGGTTATATTACTATTCATCGTTTCTATGAAACATAATTTAGTAGTTAACTCTACTGATGATAATTCCTGTCCATTTATGTCAAGAATAATAACATTATCAGTTTCTTTTATGTGCTTTAAAATGAGTTTACCTTCCTCTTTTTTTACTTTATCTATTTCATTGTAACTACTATCAGGTAGTTCTATTATGTCTAATTTTGTATATTTAGATAGTCTCTTTTTATATTCATCTATCGCCTCATTTAAGTATTTTTCTTTAATTTTACCTACACATATTAACTTTATCATATATTACCTCTATTTCTTCTAAAGCCTCAGTTTGTTTGGCTACTAATATTTTAATATCACTTCTATCTTGTAGAGCAACTCTTGTTGTTGTATAAGCAAGTTCTTCTTTATTGTTATGTTCACTTAAATGAGCGAGTATTATGTACTTAGTACTATCTCCTACTAATTTCTTTAGATATTTTGAAGTTGTCTCATTAGACAGATGCCCCTCATCACTAAGTATTCTTTGTTTTAAGTAATATGGATAAGGCCCATCCATAAGCATTTTCTCATCATGATTACTTTCTATATAATAAATATTTCTGTTAGTAAGTAATTTAAAATACTTACGATTTAAGTATCCCGTATCTGTTATATATACTAAGGAACTTCCATCATCTGTTATTAAGAAACCAACTGAGCCTTTGGCATCATGACTTGTCTTAAAGATGGTTAGTTCTGTACTATTTAAGTGCATAATACTATCATAAAGTTCTATTCTTTCTTTATCTATATCTACTGCTAGTTCTTTTATAATATCTTTATTTGCATAAATCTTAAAGTTGGTGTGTTTTAAAAGGACTTTAAGACCGCGTGTATGGTCATTATGAGCATGGGTTAAAAGAAGGGCATCTATATCATCTAAGTTTAAGTTCATCTTCTCTAATTCTTTTTTTAATCTTTGATAGGTAATTCCTACATCAATAAGAAAGCGAGCAGATGCTGTTTCTATTAAGGAACAGTTTCCTTTAGATCCACTCGCTAGTACTTTTATTTTCATTAGAATAGACTCATCGGATTCATAGAAGATGAACCACGGCTATATGGAAAGCCTCTCCACAAACCGAAGTGTAAGTGAACTCCTGTGGCAAATCCAGTTTGTCCCATCGCTCCAATAGTGTCTCCTTGAGAAACTTCTTGTCCTACACTAACATAACGTTCGGCAAGATGAGCATAGATTGTATAGTAGCCATTATTATGATTAATAACAATATATTCACCATTATCCCATTTATAAGATGATGCTACTACTATACCATTATTAGAAGCATAAATTGGTGAACCAAAACCTGCTCCTGCTATATCCAAACCATCATGAAGCGTTCCCCAACGATAAGCATATGGACTACTGATGTAATAAGGTGTTCTAGTTGGCCATAACCAGTATCCTTCAATTTTAGTATTACTGCTTAATCCACTATTAACTCCACCACTGCCACCTCTTTGTTTAGTACCTTTAACGATTATTCTTTTAACAGGTTCTTTTAAAACTTGAGTAGCATTATTATCAATAACAGCACTTTCTACTTGACCATTAACTTTCTCTACTTTAGATGTTACTAGTTGTGAACCAACTTGTCCTTCTTGAATTGTTTCTTCGTAAGTATTATACTTGGTATTATCATATCTTGTCTCTGTTTCATAAGGTATATCTTGAGTGGATACTTGGTGGTCTATTTCTACTAACCTAAATTGTGGTTTAATAATACTTATCGTAACATTTTGTCCTTCGTATAGAAGGTTATTAGCATCAGTAAACTCTGGATTAGCGATTAAGAACTCTTCATTAGATAGTTTGTTATTGAAGGCAACATCGCTGATTGTATCTCCTGCTTGAACGGTATATTTTTGTTGTTCATCTAGAGTTCCAAATAGTAAGTATTTACTTAAATCATCAACATTTTCATAAATAGTTTCATCTGATGGAATATTTGTTTCTTTTATAGTTACTTTGTTTTCTATATAAATATTTTCTATAACTGTTCCTGTTTTGCCACTTTCAATTTCTTTTTGGTCATTATTTAGATATTTATCATAACTATCACTATCTACAAATGACCTTATCGTATTATCCATCGCTTCTTCAAAGACTTTTTTATCTAAAACATAGATAGTTTGGTCTTTTCCTTTTATAGTTTCTCCTTGTTCATTGGTACTATCAAGACCTTCTATTGTTATAGCATATCCTTTAATAGTAAATGGCTCGATGTCCTTAATTTTATTGTATATTTCTTCTGTTGTAGATATGTTTTCATTATAGGTTACATCTTTTACTACTTCTAAGTCTTCTGGGGCATAGACTTTGTCAGCATTATATTTATCTTTTAAAGTCTGTTGTTCTTTATCTATATACTCGTCTAGTGAGTCTTTATCATCTATTAATCCTACCGATTTACCGGCTAGATATACACGATAAACGTTTTTAGGCGTTATTGTTTCTTCTTTGGGAGTTATAAATATTATAATGAGACTGATAATTAAAGCAACTATGATTGTAATTATAGTTTTTATATTCATCTTATTCCTCCTCTATTTCGTTTTTGCTCATATTTAAGAATGTAGATGTATCTTTTTTAAATAGTAGCTGAATGGTAGCTTGAGGTCCGGCACGATGCTTAGCGATTATAAATTCACTTATACTTGTAGCATCGTTTTTAGCTTCTTTATTGTAATAATCATCACGATAAAGGAAACCTACAAGGTCAGCATCCTGTTCTATTGAACCTGACTCCCTTAAATCTGATAGCATAGGCCTTTTATCTTCTCTTCCTTCAACGCTACGAGAAAGTTGGGCTAAGGCAATTACCGGAATGTGTAACTCCATTGCAAGAGTTTTTAGACTTCTTGAGATATCTGCTACTTCTTGTTGACGATTAGCTCCATAGTTTTTACCACCTGATATTAATTGAAGGTAGTCGATTATGACAAGGTCAAGGCCATCTGGAGATGATGCTAAACGTCGACATTTTGCACGTATTTCTCCTATTGTTATACCTGGAGTATCATCTATATATAGTTTAGAATTATCTAATCTACTAACTGCCTGGTCAAATCTCTTCCAGTCATTATTTAACATTTTACCAGTTCTAAGTTTGTATCCTTCTATTTGTCCAAGAGATGAGATAATACGGTTAGCAAGTTGTTCTGCTCCCATTTCAAGATTGAATACAGCGACTGTTTTATCTGTGTGAGTTGTAACATAGGTTGCAAGATTAAGAGCAAAGGCAGTTTTACCCATACCAGGACGAGCGGCAAGGATTATAAGTTCATTTTCATGAAGTCCTGCGGTTACTTTATCAATATCATACCATCCTGTAGGGATACCTGTTATTTCTCCTTTAGCTTCGGCAAGCTTTTGTAAATCTTCTTCAGTCTTTTTTAAGACTTCACCTATAGATTTAAACTCACTAGCTTTTCTATTCTTAGCGATAGTTAAGATTTTACGTTCAGCACTATCTAAGATATCACCTATACTTTCTTCACTATTATATCCTATGGTAGCGATAGACTCTGCTGTTTCAATTAATCTTCTAAGAAGAGAAGCATTATCTACTTCTTTTATATAGTATTCTACATTAGTAGCAGTTGGAACAAAGGTTGTTATTTCTGTTAAGTAAGTAATTCCTCCTATATCATTTAAATAGTTTAGTTTAGTTAATTCTGTTGTTAAAGTAGTTAAGTCAACAGGTGTTTTTTCTTCAACTAATTTTTTTAATGCTGTAAATATTTTAGCATGTCTAGCATCATAAAAGTCAGTCTCATCTAAGGCTTCTATAGCCATTAATAAAGCATTATTTGAAAGAAAACAAGAACCTAAGACACTTTTTTCTGCTTCTAAATTGTGAGGGCTTGGTCTTACAGCCATATTATCACCTACTTAACTAAATGTATTTTTACTTTGGCAGTTATATTTTTATATAGTTCTACTTCAATATTATGAAAACCTAAAGATGAAGGAGAACTTGTTAGTTTAATCATACTTTTATCAAAGTCATAACCTTTTTCTTTTAGGGCTTCCTTTATTTGTTTAACACTAATACTTCCAAAGACTTTATCATTATCTCCTGTTTTAACTTTAAAAGTTAAAGTTACTTTCTCTAATTTTTCTTTTAAGCTTATTGCTTCTTTCTTAGCTTTTTCCTCTTCTTCTTTTTTAGCTTTGTTTTCACCAGCTAGTTTCTCTAAAGAGGTTTTAGTAGACTTAATCGCATAGCCTTTTTTTATTAAGAAGTTTTCAGCATATCCATCTTTTACTTCTTTTATTTCTCCCTTTTTACCTTGTCCTTTTAAATCTTTTATAAAGATTACTTCCATGCTATTCCTCCTCTTTTTTTAAGATTTGTTTTAGTTTAGTCTCTACTTTACTAATAGTACTATCACTTATTCGTGTTGCCCCTACGGTCTTGTTTCCGCCTCCACCTAATGGGGTAAGTATTTTAGAAATGTCATAGTTACCTAAGCTTCTACCACTAATAGAGATGGTTTTAGAAGTAGTTTTGGCAATAACAAATGATGCTTCTATATCGTTAAAGAATAGAAGGGTATCGGCTATTTTAGCGATATCTTCTCTTCGATATACCATGTAAGGACTACCTTTAGCGATAGCGATTCTATTATTTATAATATCGACATTAGTAATTACTTTTTGTCTTTCAATGTACTCTTTTAAATCTTGTTTTAATAGATACTGAACTTTCTTAGTACTGGCTCCCATACTTGATAAGTAATAGGCAGCATAGTAAGTCTCAGAATTTGTTTTTAATGTAAAGTTATTAGTATCTAAGACAATTCCTGATAATAAAAGAGTTGCATAATAAGGGTCAAGTTCCATTTTATAGGCTTCTATTAGATTAGTAATCATTTCACAAGCACTAGAGATATCATTATCTATTATCATAAGTCCAGCATCAATTGATGTTTCTCCTAGTTCGTGATGGTCTAATATTACTATATTTTCTTTATCAAAATAGTTAATAGCATTTCTTGCTTGGACCAATTCTTCTTTATTTGTATCTAATATTACTAATAGATTTTTCTTACTTCTTATATAAAGATTATCTTCTATTTCACTATCTTTAATTATATTTAGGCATCCTTCTAGTTCTTTAAATACTTTAGAGACACCAGATTCATGCTTTGTATCATTAATAATTAGAAAACAATTTTTATTTAGTTTTTCTAAGATAATGTAAAGACCTATAGAACTTCCTAAGGCATCTAAATCTAAATCTTTGTGAGCCATGATAAAAACTGTTTTTGCAGATTTTATTTTTTTTCTTAGTTCTTTTTTTCTTTCTATTAATTTCATTAGAT
>CAMMKE010000025.1 GCA_946497375.1 uncultured Mycoplasmatota bacterium | reverse complement strand
ACTATTATCAGTAGAACAATCATCAATAGCAATTATTTCTATATCTTTAAGTGTCCCTCTAACTAAAGAATCAAGACAAGTCTTTAAAAATATTCACAAATACTACTAACACTTCTTTGATTATCTGAATAATTATAACCATAATCATATAAGTCATAATCACTTATACGGTCGTTATAAATTTTAAAAGCAAATTCTTTTTCTTCTTTGTATTTATCTAAAACTTCTTTCAGTTTATCAATATCTCCTAAACTAGGTTTATAAGGAATATAAATGTTGACATTATATTCAGGTAAAATATTTATTTTTCCCATAGCACTTATTCCTGGATGTAAAGCCCTAATTACAGTATAATCATCATCTAAGTATTGTTTATAAATATCAGTTAAATCTTTTTCATCAGTAAATAATTCTCTATCACTATATAAAGTTACTCTACGACTAAATCCAGAAACCTTTTGTCTATCTAAATTTTCTCTTGATACAGTTGCATCTTCTATTAAAGTTTTCCCATCTTTTATATAATATATTTTCCCTAAAGAAACGTCCAACATAACATCACAATCTTAATAATAAAATAATTATATTGTTTTATCAACTTCTTTGTTTAAATAATCTCCTATAATATCTATTTTCTTCTAATAACTTCTTATGTTTACCTTTTCCTACAACTTTTCCTTTATCAATGACAATTAACTCATCTGCTATCTTCATTAAATCTTTCTTATGAGTAATTATAACAATAGTATGATCTTTCTTTAAATCTTTTAAAACTTTAATAATATGTTTTGTTGTATTAGGATCAAGAGCACTGGTAATTTCATCAAACAGTAAAATCTCAGCTTTAGATAACAATGTTCTAGCCATAGATATTAATTGTTTCTGTCCTCCACTAACATTAGTAGCATCTTCACTTAACACTGTGTCATAACCTTTAGGAAGACTCATAATAAAGTCATGTATTCCAACTCTTTTACATGCTTTTATTTGATTAGAGACATTCTTGTCAACTAAAAATAGATTATCTTTAATACTCATATTAAATATAAAAGATTTTTGTGTTGCAATAGAAACATTAGATGGATAAACACTCTTACCATAATCATAAATATCAACACCATCTATATAGACATGACCTGAATCTATCTTATAAAGTCTTAAAAGAATCCTAAAAATAGTACTCTTACCACTACCACTTTCTCCTACTATTGCCGTAAGCTTATTAGGTTCAATTTCAAAGCTTACCTTATCAAGACTAATATCATTTTCATATTTAAATGTTACATTATCAAATATAATATCTCCAAAAATATTATCTTCTGAATAATCTCCAAACTCTAACATATTTTTATTATGATAATTAATTACTTTTGATAATCTATCTATTCTAACAGAACTATTACAAACTTTATTAATCTTTTCAAAGAAGTCAAAGTTTTCTCTTTCTATTTGGTCTATATAAGTAACTATTAATACTAAATCACCAACACTCATAACACCTTCCATAATATGATTTATAACTATTATATAGGCAATAAACTTTGATATAGTAATAATAACTGGATATATTACTTTAGTTCTGTCCCAATACTTTCTCTTTAAGAAATACTGTTTAGTCCAACTTCTTTTATAAATATCAAGATAATTATTTAATTTATCTTTCATATCAAAAGCTTTAATCTCACGAGAAGCATCTAACATCTGCTCATATAAAGATGTAACCCTATCTTGATTTCTTCTTTGTCCCATAAAATAATAATCTTTCTTCTTTTGCCCTTTTGCAAGCATCACTTGATAGATTATATTAAAGATTAAAACAATTAAACCAATCTCTAAATTATAGAAAATAAGAATTAATAAAGCCATTATATCTGTAAAAAAGTGTGCAAGAGCATCTATCATTCTATCAGTAAACATACAAACATCAAAAACATCACTAGTAACAGTATTATCTAAATATGACTTAGGAAGTCTCTTTGTAAAGTCTTCATCATATTTAGAAACTTTTGATGCAATTATTAAATGTAATTTATTATAAACATAGTCTGTATTCTTAGCATAAACGACAAAGTTTAAATGATGACAAATAAGATAAACTAAATAATTAATCCCTAAATAAACAATATTAAGAAAAGTCTCTTCATAAAGCCCCAATGTTGCATAATCAATTATTCTAGCTGCAAAAATAGGTGTAATTGCAAAAGTAAAACATCTTAAAAAAGCTGTTAGAAATAAAAGTATTAAATATTTTTTATTATCCGCCCCTAAAGCAAAATAGTTTTTACATATTTTAATATATCTACTCATTATTAAATACACCTCCCTTACTAGGGGACTTTCTAGCGATTAACTCTTCATAATATTTATTTGTTTTAATTAAATCTTTATGAGATCCCATTCCTACAATTTTACCTTCATTTAAAACTATTAAATAATCAGACTTCTTCATTAACTCTTTCTTATGAGTAATAATGATAATGGTATGATCTTTTTTCAAATCTTGTAAAACATCTTCTACTTTTAAAGCCGTATCAGGATCAAGTGATGATGTTACTTCATCAAAAAGTAAAACTTCAGAATCAGTTAAAAGTGTTCTAGCAATAGATATTAACTGTTTTTGTCCACCACTTATATTTTTAGCATCTTCTCTTAACACTGTATCATAACCTTTAGAAAGACTCATAATAAAATCATGTATTCCTACTCTTTTACACATTTCAATTTGTCTAGATCTATCTTTATCTACTAAATCAAAGTTCTGTTTTATTGAAAGATTAAAAACAAAAGGTCTTTGATTAACAATAGAAACATTACTTTTATAAACTTCTTTAGCATAACTATAAATATCTTTATCATCTATAGTAATACTACCACTATCTGGTTTATAAAATCTAAGTAATAAATTAAAGATAGTTGTTTTACCACTACCAGTATGTCCAACAATAGTCGTTATTTTATGAGGTAATGCTGTAAAAGTAATATCTTTTAAAGTAGTTTTATTATTATAAGAAAAATAAATATGATCAAACTTAACTATTCCTTCTATAACATCATCAAAATAGTCCCCACTTGGAATAGAATGTGGTTCATAATTAAGAATAGATTCTATTCTCTTTACCCCTACATTAACTTCTCTAATAGCAGAAGTAGTAGAAATGAATGTCCTAAGTATTACAAATAAAGAATCAAAATAACCTATTATCAACACAACTATATCTACTGTAATATTTCCTTTTACTAACAAAATAAGAGATAAAAAATAAACAAGTATTTTAAAGCCATAAGTTAAAAAATTAACATCATTATCTCTTATAACAGCATATTTTCTTTTAATATTATAAGCCCTACTCCACTCTTTATTTATTTTCTTTAACTTATCTTCTAATGGCTCTATAATACCAAAGCTTTTAACTTCACTAGATCCCTTTGTAACTTGAGAAAATAAAACTCTATACTTATCAACATTACTTCTTTGTTTTCTATAATATTTATCAACCTTTCTATCCGTATAATTTCTAATAAAAATATAAAGTATAGTAAAGATAATAAATAATAATGCTATTAAGAAATTACAATTAATTATTATAATAATTAAAACCAAAAGTTCTAAAGAACTCATAATTAACTCTGCAACCTTATCACACATATCCCCAATATTCATAACATCGCCATTTACACTATTTAAAAGTTTACCTTTATTAACATATTTTGTAAAACTATCATCCATCATACTTACTTTATCAAATATTTTCTGTTGCAAATGAACATAACAATAATGATTATTTTTACCATAATATTTATGATTTATAAAGAAAAATAACCTATATAAAAAGTAAGACAATGCCAAAAATCCCAAACTCAAATAAGTCATAGGATAATCTTTTAAAGTAATATATTTAATAATTAAAGAAGCAGAAAACGGTATAAGTAGATTTGCCCCTTTATAAAAGAAAGCTGTTACTAACATCATAACAAAGTACTTTTTATTCATCTGTGCTAATTTAAAATAATCTCTTATAAAATGATAATACTCTTTAATCATTACTCCCACTCCTACTTTAATAAAAGTTTAACATAAAAACATTTATAAAGTAAATATCAACTATATAAACAATTAAAAGGAAAAATCATTATAAATTTTCTTAATTCAAATTGCTTACACATATATAACTTTTTCTTTACATATATAAATAATAATATTATAGAAAATTAAGTTATCATATATTATTTTTTTGCTCTTTGAATTTAAAATATGATAAGATTAAAAGAGATAGGTACACTTATAAAAAATTATCAGATAAAAGGAGAAATAATATATATGGACAATAACACAATAAAAGAAGAAATTAATGAAACATATAAAAAACTTTTAATAAAAAATCTAAGCTTTGAAGAGTGGAACCAAGATCAACAATATTTTGGAAGCATTTTATATCTAGGTATTTTAACAATTAAAGAAATTTATAATTTTTCTTGTGGCCTTATTTATAGTAAAGTCAATTGTAGTACTAAAAATGATAAAGATGAACTAACTAATAAAAAGGAAGGTATTAAAAGATTTACCAAAAAAATATCTGATCCTGACTATATTAAAGATTATATCGCTGGTAATACAAACGCTGGTGATTTATATAAAAAAGAAATTTCAAAAAAAGAGTCAGAAAATTATTTTGATGAAAATGTAAACTATAGAACAAAATAATCATTTCCTAATACATTTAAAGCCTTTTATGCTAAACTTATACTAAGGTGAGTGTATATGATAAGGTTTGAAAATGTATCTAAAGAATATCGGAGTAAAAAAGGTGGATCTACTAAAGCTTTAACTGATATTAATATTAATTTAAACAATAAAGGATTAATATTTATTATTGGTAAAAGTGGTAGTGGCAAAAGTACTTTATTAAACATTTTAGGAGGTCTTGATAGTAAAACAAACGGAAAAATTTATATTGATAATAAAGATATAGATAGTTTTAAAGAAAAAGATTTTGATTCTTATAGAAATACTTACATAGGTTTTATCTTTCAAGATTTTAACTTATTAGAAGAATATAATGTTTTTGATAATGTTATGTTATCAGCAAAGTTGCAAAAGAAAAAAGCAGATAAAGAAGAGATATTAAATCTTTTAAATAGACTTGGTCTTAAAGGTTTAGAATATCGTAATATTAATGAATTATCTGGAGGCCAAAAACAACGAGTTGGTATCGCTAGAGCCTTAATTAAAAATCCTAAAATAATACTAGCAGATGAACCTACAGGTAATTTAGATAGTATATCAAGTAAAGAGACTTTTAAATTATTAAAAGAAATCAGTAAAGAAAAATTAGTAGTTGTTGTCTCTCATGACTTAGAAAATGCTAACACTTATGCTGATAAAATATTAGAATTACAAGATGGTAAAGCTATTAGAAATGATTTAACTATAAAAGAGCAAGATAACAGTACTTTCACATCCGTAAGTGCCAAACTGCCTTTCAAAGAATGTTTACACTTTGCATTTACTTCCCTAAAAAGTAATAAAGTAAAACTATTCTTTACTATTATCTTAACTATGATATCTTTAGTCTTTATGGGAATATCGGTTAACTCTTTCCTTTATGATAAAGGAACATTCATGGCTGGAGTTATGAGAGATAATAATGAATATATTTTTGATATTAGTAAAATAGAAGTAGAGCCAGCCGGTGCCTCTTTTCCGTTTGACTTAACTAATGATGATTTAAATATTTTAAAAGAAAATATAAATGAAGAATTAAATCCAACTTATAGATTATATAATAACAATAGATTACTAACTTTTACTTATGGTGACTATGTAGAACCTGATGAAGACTTTGATCATGTACCTATGTGGTTTAATTATATTGAACTTAAAGATGATCGAATACTTGGTAATATTAAAGGTAAAATACCTGTCAATAGTAATGAAATAATGGTACATAAAAATGTCGCAAGATATATTTGTAAATATGGTATTTTAGATAGTACTAATAATATTTATAAACCTAATTCTATTGATGAATTAATAAATAGTAATAAAGAAATAATGTTAGGAGATAATAAAGTTATTATAACAGGAATAGTAGATAATGATCTTAATGATGATTACTTTATTTATGTAAATGGTTTTGTCGACAATGCCATTTTAAATAATGATATAAATACTTTTCTTACAGATTCTTATTTATCTAAAAAAGAAATAACTGCTAAAAATATTGCAATCTATAATAATAATGTTCAACTTATAACAAATACAATTACTAAGCTTAATAAAGATGAAATAATTATTTCCTTAGATTTATTTAGAGAATTAGATAATAATTTCAATGATGAATTAAATGAATACTTATTAAATAATAGTGAAGACAATTATAGTAGTTTAATTAATACTTTTACAAATTCCTATATAAATACTAATAATAGTTTTAATAACTTATACATTACTTTTAATGGTAATCTGAATAGTAATAGTATAAAAAATGATTTAAAAGTTGTAGGAATAAGTCTAGATAATAATAATTATGTTAGTAATGATTATATAACAGAAATAGAAAGTACTAACTCTAATAAATATAATTTTAGTTATAGAGTTTACGAAGATAATTATAATGAACTAAAAAATATTATAAACACTTACGAAACTAATTATAATAGAAGTGGTGTTTATTACTATTTGACATTACCTCATTATGATGATTTAGAACAAATAAATGCCATCTATAACTTTCTTGCTAAATATATTAACATTATAACCTTGGTATTCGTATTATTTACAATATTACTCTTCTCTAACTTTATTTATATATCTATTACCTACTCTAAAAAACAAATAGGTATATTAAGGGCTTTAGGTACAAATAAAAATGATATTATTAAAATATTCTTATACGAAAGTATAATTGTAGGTATTATGTCTTATATAATTTCTATTATTCTTTGGTTTATCTCTATTAATTTATTAAATAATTCTTTATTTGGAGATAAAACTTATATTTTAAATGGTATCGTAACAAATCCATGGGTACCAGTTATAATGTTTGTTTATACAATTATCATATCTATAATTATTACCATTATATCCCTAAGTAAAATTACAAAAATTAAACCTATTGATGCTATACTTAATAAGTAATGAGAACTCTAATCAGAGTTCTTTTTATATGTAACAAAAGCTAGACAAAAATAAAAAAGTGTGATATAATATGTACGATTTATGAAGGAGGAATTAAATTTTATGAGTAATAAAGAAAATAATAATAATGATATGTTAATAAAACAAAATCTTTTTGTTATCAATAGAAGTTTAATTATGTATCAACAATTTTTTAGAGATTGGGATGAATATCAACAATACTTTAAGGAAGCTTTAGATAGTGGAGTTTTAAGAATCAAAGATGCTTCTAGTTTTGCTTGGAGTTTATATTCTAATAATCCTATTTGTCTTACAACAACAGAAGATGAAAATCTTAGTAAGAAAAAAAATGGAATAATTAATTTTATGAAAAAGATATCTGATTCTGATTATATCAAAGAACATAGTATTACTAGCGAAAATATGGGTTCTTTATATGAACAAGAACTTACTAAAGCTACTGCACCTGAAGTGATAGAAAACAACACTAGTTATGCTAAACGTTCCGCTAATAGATAAAATTTATAAGTAAAAGAACTCTAAACAACTAGAGTTCCTTTTCATTTTATGCAAGCTCTTTTATATAATTTTTTATTTTTCTATCAGTTAAAACATTACCGGTAGAGACTACTTTATCTTCTATCATAAGAGCGGGAATGACATTTATGTTATACTTCTTCTTATAAGTAGAATCTATTTTCTCAATATTAAATTCCATATCAAGTTCACGTTCTACTTTAGATAAGTTTTTTAATATTTTCATACCATTACTACAATTAGCGCCTATAACTTTTATATTTACGATATAATCTCCTCCTTTCATAATTTAAGTATAAAGGAAGAATACGGGAAAACTATGGGCTAATTATGAAACATTAACTAAATTAATAACTAGATCAGAATATTCTTTATGATTATTAATCCATTTAATTGCATAAGAACAACTACATTTTACTTTAATATTATTTTCTTTAAAATAATTAAAAGCATAAGTTAAAAGTAGATTTGCAATACCTTTTCCTCTTAAACTTATATCAACATAAGTATGATTAACATCTACAACTTTAGAAGAAATATACGGATAATCTACTTCTCCTAAAATATTACCTTTATCATCTAAATATATTGTTCTATTCTCTTCTACTTTAAACATGTTATCACCTAAATTAATTATATAGTATAACTTTACTATTTACTAGCATTTTAACATAATGTTATAATAAAACAAAAAGAAAGGAAGATGTTTATGAAATGTCCAGTTTGTAAAGATGTTACTCTACTAATGAGTGAAAAGAAAGGTGTAGAAATAGATTATTGTCCAGAGTGCCGTGGTATCTGGTTAGACCGTGGAGAACTTGAAAAAATTATGGAAAAAGAAGATGCTTATATAAATAAAGAAGTTAAAGAAAGTTCTCACAAAGAATCAAAACATTATGAAGAAAAACCTAGAAAACAAAAAAGAGAATCATTTATGAGTGAAATCTTTGAAATGTTTGGAGACTAAAAAATAGTAGTTAAAAACACTACTATTTTTTTATTTTATAACCCTATTTTTTTACTCTCATCTTCCTGTAATATTTCACTTAATACCCATTCATTATTATCATTTTTTACAAATTTCCAAAACTCTACAAAAGATTTATTTTTAGTATCTCCACTGACTATACTCTTTGTCTTAGTATCAACAATATAATCTATCATTTTTCCTTTTATATAAAACCAAATCAAATCTTTATTATCATCTTTATCATCATAAACAGATACTGGCTTTAGATTAACTAATCTTATTTTCTTTAAGATATTTCTTCTATTATTAATATCCATCCACTCAAGTTTAGACTTAAAACCCTCATATAAATCTTTATCCATATAGTCTTTAGCTTTACTGATATCATTATTAGTCCAAGCTTTCTCTACAACATAGAATGTTTCTATTACTCTTTTTTCAATAGTTTTATACTTCCAAGTAATATCTTTATTATCTAATAGTCTTAAATATCTTTTACTATTAAAAGATGCTCTTAATACTTTAAAATACAATATAATTGCAGAGGCAAATATTATAAGCATAAATATTATAGCAGAAATAATATTAGAAATAGGATTACTATAACCTCTTCTTCCATAATGGCCACTACTACTAGAACCACTAGAACTAGAATGAGATCCACCACTACTTCCTCCACCTGCTCTTAAAATAGTTATAGGACTATTATAAGATATTTCTTTAGCATTAACAGTTATAACATTACAAGAGATAACTACTAATAAAAGTATAAAAGATAGTAATAAAATATTTTTCATAAACTTAACCTTCTTCTATTATTTTACATACATCTATCCACTCTTTATAATTAGATGCATCTTCTAACTCTTTAATAGTAAGCTTTACAGCACTGTTACTACTACCACAAGCAGGATAAATTGTATTAAAATCTTTTAGAGATATATCTAAATAAACATCTACACCATCATTTATTCCAAAAGGACAAACACCTCCTACTTTATGACCAATAAGAGGCTCTACCTCATCTACCTTAATCATTTTAGCTTTCTCATTGAATTTACTTTTATATTTAGTATTATCTATCTTTCTATTACCTGCTGCTACTATTAATATAGGTTTATTATTTACTAAAAATGATAGAGTTTTAGCAATTTCAGCTTCCTTACAGTTTAAAGCAATCGCTGCTTCCTTTACTGTTGCAGATGATGTATCAAATTCTTTTATCTTACTATCTAATCCATATTTTTCTAAATGTTCTTTCGCATTTTTTAATGACATAACTTCCACTCCTTATCTATTTTCTAACTCATTTAATTTATCTTTATCTAAATAAATAACTTTTTCTTTAAAATTATTTATATAATCTAACTTCTGCTTTTCTTTCTTATAATAACTATTAACAACTCTAAACATATCTATTAACTGTGATAATGTTGGTGGATAATTATATTCTTCCTTACCTTTTCTTTGATTAAGCCACCTTGTTATAACTCTTTTATAAACATCTCTTTTTTTTATATTTATATAATATATCTTATCACATTTTTCTAATCCTTCAATAAATTTACTTCTTCCTACATCCTCTATTATAAAAGAATCTTTAGATAAAATATTATTAAACTTTTTCTCAATAGTTTCATCATCTCTTCGAATATGATTATTATTATCATCAAAAACTAATTTATCAAGTTCATATCTTTTTATATTATACTTTTTACTTAATACTTTACTTAAAGTTGTCTTACCTGAAGCAGGTGGTCCTATAATATATATTTTCAATATAATCACTTTCTTCCTAATAAAATTATAATAAAAAAATAGAACTCTTAAAAGCCCTATTTTAAATCTTCTTTATTATAAATAAAATCTACTATATTAACATTTTTAATTCCTTCAACATTTCTTTGCAATACTAAGTCTGATACAAATAGATATCTAGGGTACATTTCCTTTATTTTGTAAAATGGTTTATATTCTCTTTCGGCAGTTTTCTCATCATCTATATTTTTAGTAACTTGAATATAAAAGTACTCATCTACACCACGTCTTGCAATAAAATCACATTCTAAATTTCCTATTCTACCTACACTTAAACTATAACCTTTAGTTTTCAAATATGAAAATAGTACATTTTCTAAAACTGGTCCATAATTAATTCTATTATCAGTATTTAAGGCATAATATATACTTAAATCTGCTAAATAATACTTCTTTTCTCCTTCTAATACTTTTTTTGATTTCATATCAAATAAATCACATGAATATATAATCTTAGCATTTTCTAGAATTTCTATATACGTTTTAATAGTTCTCCTATCAACATTTATTTTTTGTCCTACTAAATAATCATATATACTACCTACACTAATAACAGAACCAAAATTATTTACAATAAAGTTTTGTATTACTTCAAATAAATCTTTATCTTTTATTTTTTTATGACTTTTAATATCTTTATCGAAAATTTGCCCTATAACATTTCTAGTATATAATAATTTATCTTCATATTTTTCATAATATAATGAACCTGGAAAACCACCATTTCTTATAAATTCTTCAAATTCTAAATAAATATTAGAATTAATGTTTTTATTAAGAAACTTTTTCATATCAACATATTCATAAAAGTTAAGTGGTAACATTTCTATCTCAATATATCTTCCAGTTAATTTAGTTACAAGTTCACCACTAAGTAAATATGAGTTTGATCCCGTTAAAAATATTGAAAAATTACCTTCTTCTCTGTAAGCATTAACAACAGATTCAAAATCACTAACATTTTCTACTTCATCGATAAAGAGATATTTAAAATCATTATCTACTATAAAATCATCTATAATCTTTTCAAGTTCAGTAGGAGTTTTAACATCTTTATATTCTTTTCTATCTAATTCAATATAAATAATATCTTTATCTTTTACACCTTTATCTTTTAATTCCTCTATAACTGTTTTTAACAAATAAGATTTACCACATCTTCTAATACCTGTAATTACTTTAATCATTGTATCATCATAAAAGCCTCTAATCTTATTTAAATAATCTTCTCTTTTATATAATTTTTCCATTGTTCTTCACCTATATTAATTATATCCTACATGGCATAAATAGTCAAGTTATCGACCACTTTGGACATATTATCATCAAAAATTGGTCGATAACTGTTAGATTCTAGTATAAATTATTTTATTAATTTAAACTTTTATAAATTTATTTCTTTCGATTTTAACTACAACTCCTAATACTATCTGATTAAATTTCTTCCATTTCTTTTCTTCAACTATTTCAAAGCCAGCATTCTGAAAAAGCTTTAAAACATTAACTCTATTCTTTTCAAAAGTGTCATATAAAGAGTCTATTCCATTTGAAAATGCTTGCTTGAGGAGAAGTATTAAGGCTGGTTTAGAATAACCACATCTTCTATATTTTGATTCTATAACAATACCACATTCATATCTATTTTCCTTATTATTGTAGTTATAATTTACATACCCGACATATTTATTTAAGTTAACGTCTTTTATATAAGCAAAAAAAGTATTTTTATCTTTACGTTTATTATACTTTTCTAACCATTTATCTTTGTCAAAATCAATACATCCTGTATCATAATGATATCCACTATAAGAGACATCATACCCTGAATTATAAGACATTGTATCTTTATCACTTAATAATTTTTGTTCATAATAATATTATTCTAGTTTTGGTTCAATTAATATAATGTTTTTCATAACATTTCTCCTATAATAAAATTGTAACAGTAAAAAAGAGCTTTTTAAAGCCCTAAAATAATACTTTTTCTGATTTATATTGTTTAATTATTACTACTAAAACTAAAGTAATAATGACAATTGTTGATAGACTCATTAATAAAATATTAACAATATCTATATTACCTACAACTATATCTTGAAATAAAAGTGTAAAGTTTAAGAAAGGTACTAATGATAAAAGTGGTGATGAACTAATACCAGCCATAAAAGCAATCATACCTGGGAAGAAACATATAAATGTTAATGGTGTTAAAGCACTTTGAGCTTCTTTAAAGGTTTTAGATTTACTGGCAATGGCAATACAAAGGCCACTAACTAGTAGAGAGTATGCAATAATTACTAATATTGAAAAGATTAAACTACTAGTAGATAACATTAAATTAGTATCTTTATATATTTCAAAAGCACCATTAGCATACACTAACGAAATAATCATTAATATTAAACTAACAATACCTGTGATAATTGATGATAAAGAGACACTTAAGAACTTACCAACAATTATATCTTTACTTTTAATTGGAAAAGTAAGTAATGTTTCAAGTGTTCCTCTTTCTTTTTCACCTGCTGTTGTATCAGTAGCAGGATAAGTAGCAGATATAGTAATAGCCATAATTATAAATAAAAAGCCATAGTTTACAATATAATTACCATAAAAATTCTCTGTTTCTTTGATATCTTTATTAACAGTAATAATAGATGTAACATCAGTAGGATTTATATTATTACTAGCCAAATAATTTGTTTGTAATGCTTCTTTATAAGTAGCAAAATAAGTATCCATTAAACTTGTAGCATAACTAGTAGTCTCATTATCTTCACCATTTATAGTATAAGTACTACCATTTTTTGTAATATATAAATCTATACTTCCATCATTATATTTATTTTCTAATTCTTCTGTTGTACCACTAATAACTTCAATATTTAAATCATCTGCAATATCTTTTTCCATATCACTTAATTCATAATCAAAACCTATTTTATTATAATCAGTTATAGGCTTATTAGTTTGTGCTTCAAATAAAGCAGACATTCCTATTACTAAAGCAGGTATTAAAATAGGAATAATTAACATCATCATAAGAGATTTCTTATCACGAAACATCTCTCTTAATTCTTTCTTTAAAATATTACCTAAATTACTCATTAGAAACACCTCCTATTAAAGTAAAGAAAGCATCTCTTAAATTAGTCGTTTTAGTAGATTTTTTTATTTCACTAGGAGTACCTTCTTTAATTACAATACCTTTATTAATCATAATAACATTATCACAAATATTTTCAGCTTCTTCCATATAATGAGTAGAATATAAAATTATCTTCCCACGTTTCTTTTCTTCTTTAATAAAATCTAAAATAATTTGACTAGAAATAATATCAAGTCCACTAGTCGCTTCATCTAAAATATAGTATTTAGGATCGTGTACTAAACATCTTGCAATATTAACTCGTTGGGTTTGTCCTGTTGATAAGTTTTCAATTCTATTATACATGAAACTATCCATATTTAACTTCTTAGATATTTCTTTTATTCTCTCCTCTAATTTACTTTCCTCTACTCCATAAATATTTCCACACATTTTTAATAACTCATAACAAGATAAAGTATTATATAGTTTAGTATTACCAGATAAATAAGCAATATTTTTCTTAATTTCTATCTCATTATGAAGATAGTCTAATTTTCCAAAAGAAATAGTTCCACTAGTAGGCTCAAGAATACCTGCAATCATTCTAAGTAATGTTGTCTTTCCTGCCCCATTTGGTCCTAATATTCCAATGATTTCTCCATCTTTAGCTTTAAAACTAATACCATTATCAGCATAAAACTCTTCTTTTTTACGTTTAGCATTATACTTAACAAACTTCTTCTTTAAGTCTTTAACTTCTAACATAATCCACCTCTTCCAAGCAAAATTATAGCATAGGAGAAATACCTAGACAACAAAAAAAGAAGAACTTTTTATTCTCCTAATCATATTTAAATATATAAAACAAATTTTCTATTAAAAAATGTATCTTGTTCGATTGTTTTATAAATAAAAGTATGATACTATTAACTTAGGAATTACCTAGTATGGGTGTTTGCCTCTTTCTATCTCTTAATTTTAGGGGGTTAGAAAGGGGAAATGTTTATGAGTAAGAAAGATACTTTAATAGTAATATTATTACTTATTATAATTCTTTTAATTATTTATAGATAAAAAGACACCCTATTACATCATTGTAACTAGGGTGTTTACACAAGTTTTTTTTGAGGTAAATACCCATCTACAAAACTAGGTATTTCCTCTTTTTTAGTTTATGTAAATTTCTTTTACATATTCATAGTATCATAAATATATATTATTTTCAAGTGCTATGTTAATAAAACCAGGATAAGTAAATGAAAAAATTGCAATTTTCTACTTGACACCTAATAAATACAA